>JAICKM010000230.1 GCA_025927935.1 Chloroflexia bacterium
GCGGTGACTCTCTTTTTTGCTTTTTAGTTCAATGGAGGTTGAACTAGCATGAATGCAATTGATGTCACCTCAGACACAGCCGCCACCACACCGGCGATCCAGATTGAGTTGTTCGATCCGCCGCTATGCTGCCCGAGCGGGCTGTGTGGCCCCACGCTCGACCAGACCTTGCTCGATGTGAATGAGATGGTGCTGACCCTCAAAGCCGAGGGCATCGACGTGGACCGCTACCAGATGGCTAGCCACCCCCACATTTTCCTCAAACACCCGGAGGTGATGCGCCTGGTGCGTGAACGCGGGATGGCCGCGTTCCCCGTCACGGTTGTCGCCGGGCGGGTGATCAAGATCGGCGCGTACCCGACCCGCCGGGAGCTTGACGAAGCCCTCAGGGGGACGGCGATATGAACACCAACTTTCTCTTCTTCTCCGGTAAGGGCGGCGTCGGCAAGACCTCCATGGCCTGCGCGACAGCCGTGCGCCTGGCCGACGAGGGGCGCCCCACCCTGATCGTGACCACCGACCCCGCCTCCAACCTGGCCGACGTGTTCGAGCAGCCCATCGGCCATGCGATCACGCCCATCGTCGGCGTACCCAATCTGTGGGCGATGGAGATCGATCCGGACCAGGCCACGCAGGAGTACATCGACCAGGCGATGGCGCCCATCCGCGATGCCTTCCCGCCACAGATTGTGCAGGTGATGGAAGAGCAGATGTCCGGGCCATGCACAGCGGAGGTCGCCGCGTTCGACCGGTTCGTCGACTTCCTGGATCTGCCGCCCGCCACGCGGGACGCGCCCGCCCGCTTCGATACAGTGATCTTTGACACCGCGCCCACCGGGCACACGATCCGCCTGCTGGAACTGCCCGCAGAGTGGAGCCGCTCTATCGACATGGCGGCGGCGGGGAGCGGGCAGACCTGCCTCGGTCCGGCGGCGGCCATCCGGGACGCCAAGCACAAGTACGATCGCGCCCTGGCAACGATGCGCGACTCCGGGCAGACCACCTTCATCTTTGTCCTGCAACCGGAGGAGATCTCGATCAAGGAGACGACGCGGGCGATCGCCGAACTGGGCAAGCTCGGCATCGGAACCCAGCGGGTGCTGGTGAACGGGCTGATTCCGCCCGATGAAACGGACCCGCTCTTTGTCGAGCGCCGGGCCATGCAGCAGCACTACCTGGCGCAGATCGCGCGCGCGTTCATGCTGCCCCGGCAGCATATGTACCTGCTTGCCGAGGAGATCGTGGGCGTGGCGCGGCTCCGTGAGGTGGCGGCGGCGCTGCTGGATGGGCAGCGCTTGGCGCCGCCCTCTGCCGCACGGGAGCTAGTCGATGGGGCCACGCCGGGGTTCGCACGGGCCGAAATACTCTCCCGCATTCTCCCGACCCACGGCACCCGCGCCCTGTTCTTCACCGGCAAGGGCGGCGTGGGCAAGACGGCCGTGTCCTGCATCACCGCCGTGTGGCTGGCCCGGCAGGGCTACAAGACGCTATTGCTCACTACCGACCCGGCGGCGCATGTGGGCGATGTGCTTGGCGTACCGGTGACCGACTGGCCCGCCCCGGTGCCAGGGGTGCCCGGTCTGTGGGCCACCAAGATCGACCCGAAGGCCGCAGGCGCGGCGTACAAAACCCGCATCCTGGACGACGCCCGCCGGCGGGGCCGCCCGGCGGCGAGCATCCAGGTGATGGCCGAGGAACTGGACTCCCCCTGTACGGAGGAGATGGCCGCTTTCGACAAGTTCATCGAATATGCCGCCCAGGACGAATGGCAGGTGACCGTGTTCGATACGGCCCCCACCGGCCATACGCTGCGGCTGCTGGAACTGCCCGTCGATTGGAGCAAGCAGATCGACATCAAGATCTACGCCTCGGTGAACAGTACGGCTGCCGACGATATCGCCAAGGCGCGTTTCAGCCGGGTGATCGAGCGCCTGCGGGATCCGGCGCAGAGCACGTTCGCCTATGTCATGTATCCGGAGTCGACGCCCATCATCGAGGCGTATCGTGCTGCCGAGGAGCTGCGCACTGTCGGCATCGCCCCGGCGCTGGCGGTGGCTAATCAGGTGCTTCCTGCCGCCGCTTGCACGACGCCGTTCAGCCGGGCGCGCCGGGCGATGCAGCAGAAGTATCTGGCTGAGATCGGCGAACGCTTCTCTGTGCCGGTGCTGCGAATACCTCTGCTGCCCTACGAGATAAAGGGGCTGGATCTGCTGGCGCAGCTTGGCGAAACGCTGTACGGTGCGCTCGGGTCGCACCGCGTGGATGCGCTGGTGGGCGCGGCCCCAATCGGGAGGTGCCGCATGAAACGGAAAGTGCTGTTCCTATGCACCGGTAATTCGGCCCGCTCGCAGATGGCCGAAGCCATTGTCAACGCCCGTCTGGGCGCCGAGTGGGAGGCGGTGAGCGCGGGCACGCGGCCCACGGGCGCCGTGCATCCGGCGGCCATCCGCGCCTTGCAGGAGATCGGCATTGCCCATACCGGCCGCTCGAAGAGCATGGACGAGTTCCGGGGGGTGCCGTTCGATCTGGTGGTCACCGTTTGCGACGATGCCGCCGAGAACTGCCCGGTGTGGTTGGGCCAGGGTCGGCGCGTCCACCTCGGCTTCCCCGATCCCGCCCAGGCCACCGGCACCGAGGATCAGGTGCTGGCGGCATTCCGCGCCGTGCGCAATAACATCGCCCGCCAGGTGCCCGTGCTGCTCGACGCACAGGGGGCTACCGAGGGGAGCGACTAGCAGTGGAAGCGGCCATTGTCGTGCAGATCGTGGGCACCCCGGTGGCCTGCGCGGCGGGGGTCAAGGACACCTGGCGCGAGGTGGCCGGGTGGACAGCGGGACAGCTTCGGATGCGGTTCGGCGACGCAGTGCGCGTCGAATACTATGATCTATTTGATCCGGACCGCCCCTCGCTACCGCCCGATGCTCAACTGCCGATGGTGACGGTCAACGGCGTGGTGTTGACCAGCGGGGGCAAGATCTCCGTGCCGGCCATCCGCAAGCGCCTGGAGGAGCTAATGCCGCCGGGCGGCGAGCGCGTCACACTGTAGCGCCACAAGCGCCTGTCGTCCGCCTTCGTACTCTTTGTCTGGTCGCTGCGTCGCCGTTGCGGGTTCGATAACGGGAGCACAGCACCCGCGCCGGGGCCGCGTCCTGCAGGTGGCGGCCCGGCGCGGGTGCGTCTTAGCTGGTAATACGTGTGAGGCGGGCGAAACGGTGCAGGGTTAGCGATGCAGCCGCACCGGCGCCACCCGGCGGCGCAGCAGCGTCCCGGCGCCGATCAGCAGGGCGGCGGCCAGGAAGGGCAGGAGGGGGAGCGCGCCGGCGCCCGTGCCCGTGACCGGCATGCCGGGGATGGAGACGGTGGCCGCGGGCCGCCAGGCGGGCTGCGTGCCTTGCGGCGCGACGACCTGGGGCGTGCCCCCGGCGGACGGCACGACGGCCAGCCCGTCGCCCTGCTGGAACACCAGCCACTGGTCGTCGGGCGACCAGGCCGGGAAGTCGACCTTGGTGCCGTGGCTGTCTACAACCAGGGTGGGCGCGGGTTTGGCGGCCAGCGGATCGATCACGTAGATGCCGTCGCGGTAGTCCTGCACGCCGGGGGTGGCGCAGTCGGCGTCGCCCAGGAAGGCCACGCGCGAACTATGGTGTGCCCACTGGGCGTCGGCGGCGTACTGCGCGTGCAGGCCGGGGTAGCAGTAGCCGTTGTCGAGCCGCTCCTGGAAATAGCCGCCGATGTCGTCGTCCGACGGCGCGGGGTTGGGCAGGGTGATAATGTGTACGTGGACGCCCAGCCCGCAGACCTCGGAGAGCGCCAGTTTGCTGTCGCTCAACGCGCTGAGCGCGGCGGGCGGGTAGCAGGTCATTTCGCCGCTGTCGTAGACCACCTGCTCCCTGCCGTCGGCGGCCAGGCGCACGATCAGATAGTGGCCGGAGAACGGGCCGTTGTCCGAGTTGGGGCCTTTCCACTCCACGAGCACGCGCACGAAATACAGCGTGCCGCTCGGCGCATAGGCGGGCAGGATGTCGGCGGCAGGGTCGGTGGTCACCCCGTCTACCTGCTGGGTGGGCAGGTCCAGGGTGTAGAGGTCGACGGCGCCCGTCTGATGGTAGGCGAAGGTCAGCCGGCGGCCGTCGGGCGACCAGGCGGGATCGTCGCTGTAGCCGCCCTTGGTCAGTTGCGTGCTCTGGTGCGTCGCCAGGTCGAGCAGCCAGATATCGCGGTTCTTGACATAAGCAATCTGACCCTGGACGGGCGCGGACAGCGGCGCCGCCCCGGCCATTGCGGGCAGCATGGCTGGCGCGGGCAGGAGCGCCAGCAGCGCGAACAGCGCCAAGCGGATCCGCCGGCTGCATGTGTGCAAGCGTGATGTGTTCACGATCGGTTTCTCTCCTGATGGGCAGAATAGTCGTTGTCCGGCTTACTATACTGCGGCCCGGCCCACCGGGTTACGTCGCCCGGCGCGGGGCGGTGCGCGCCGGGGGTATAGCATATGCTGTTGATACGGTGGCGCCGGTTGCCAACTGGCCTGGCCGGACCGCCGGTCTGCCGGTGCACCCGCGCCGGTATCATTGTGGGTGGGAAGAAAGGAGTACGGGCATGAACAATCTGGTCGTCATCACCTTCAACCGGGAGCATGAGGCTCGCGACGCCCGCAAAGCGGTGAGTAGCCTGGCGCGCCAGGGACTGATCCGGGTGGACGATGCCGCCGTGATCATGAAAGACCCGGACGGCAAGGTCCATGTGGACAACGAACTGGAGAGCAGCACCAAAACCGGAGCGGTCGTCGGAGGGCTACTCGGCGCCGTGTTGTTCTTTCTGTTCCCGCTGGCGGGCATCGCGCTCGGCGCGCTCGGTGGCGCTCTCGTGGGCAAGAGCATCGAGCCGGGCGTCGATCAGGGCTTCGTCCGTGATGTGACCACAGGACTCAAACCGGGCGGGTCGGCTCTGTTCCTCATGTTTCACGGGGCGGATCAGGACGCCGCGCTGGCCGCCTTGCGCCCCTTCCAGGGCACGCTCTACCACACTACGCTTTCGCCGGAAGCCGAGGAATCGCTGCGCCATGCGCTGGAGTGAGCGCGACGCGGCCCCTGCTCCGCGATGAACCGGGCCGCCCGCCCGCCATATAAAGCCCCGCCGGGCATGGACGCTGCGGCGGGGCTGGTAATATGCGGATGCCGGGGAGCGGTTAGGCGTGTTCGCCACCGGGCTGCTCATCGGGGGCCGCCATGGCGCCGCATTCCGGGCACTGCCAGCGGCGCGGCCCATCCCATTGCACTTCGCCTTCGCAGCGCAGGCAATAGCGCCCGTCCAGCGGATACTGCTCAATGACCGTACCGTAGGCGAACGCGCCGTTCCGGGCTACGTCTTCTTTCCATTCGCGCCGCAGTTTCGCCACCTCCGCCGGATCCATGCCGACCCCCATCCACAGTTGCTAAATGTCATTAAGAGCGCAGCGAAGAATCTCGTCGCGTGCGGGCAACAGATGAGACTCTTCGCTGCGCTCAGAGTGACACAGAACTGAACGACGACTTAGTTGCTAAACGTCATTAAGAGCGCAGCGAAGAGTGACACAGAACTGAACGACGACTTAGCTCAGACTCGATCCCAGGTCGGGCGCGGGCGGCTCGACTAGATTGACCCGCTCCAGCACCGGCGCGTCCTCCGGCTGCAAGGGCGTCGTCGGCGCCGAGGCCGCGACCTGACGCTCCGTGGTCGGCGGCTCGGCGGACGGGGCGGCAGCCTGCTGCTCGTCGGCCTCTTGCTGTTGCTTGCTGGTGTACATCCCGTAGCCGACCACGGCTGCTGTGCCGGCCAGGCCAGGGATGAACAACCAGCGCGGCAGGCAGGTGCCTAACGCCCTATCCAGCGAGTACCGGCCCGGCCCGGCCACGCCCAGCGCGGTCGCCATCGCCAGGTAGGTCACCGGCAGTTCGGGGCCGCCCTGCGTATTCCAGATCGGCTTACCGGCGTGGAACTTGGACGCGGCCATCGTCATCGCACCCATGACCCCCAGCGGCCCGAGCGGACTCAGGAAGCCGAGCATGGTCAGGACGCCGCCGCCGAACTCGCCGCCCCCGGCGAGCAAGGCCCAGGGCCGCGCCGGGCGGAACCCCTGCGAGTCCAGCATCTTGGTCGTGGCCTCCAGCCCATGGCCGCCGAACCACCCGAACAGCTTTTGCGCGCCATGCCCGGCCAGCAACGATCCGAGCGTGAGGCGCAGGATCAGAAACGCGAAGCTTCTCATTGCGCAATCCCCTTCTGTGTGACGGCCCGCGGGCCGGGTAGGCTAGTGTATAGCACAGGCTTAGCAATGGCCGTGCCAGTCAACCGGGGCGGGGCGCGTGACAGGGGGTGAGGGCGGGCACTTCCCACCGGGATGCGCCGGCGTGGTGGGCATCCGGGCCGGGGGCAATGAGCTATTTTTTCAATTATATTATATACTATATCTTGGACGAAGAAAACCTTCCTCCGCCCGATTTATTTTGCCGGGCGAGGGGGTATACTGAGCAGACTGCCAACGCGACATGGGGCGGGTCATGGTTTGTCCCGCGCCCTGCCGTGTTTTCGGCATGACCGCGGAGTCGTCCGCGGCCGCTCACGTCCCGTATAAGGAGGGAGTCGCATGGTTCTGTCTGATCTACCCGCTAGCTCGTCTACTCGCCCGGCACCCGGTGCAGCCCCGGCCGGCGATCTGCCCTTCGGGCGTACCCCGCTGATCGAGTACACCGCGCCGGAGCGCCTGAACTTCGGTAATATCCCTGGCGTGATGGCGATGCCCAACCTGACCGAGGTGCAGCGCGAGTCGTTCGCCTGGTTCCTGGAGGAAGGGCTGAAGGAGCTGCTGGAGGAGATCTCGCCGATTTCCGACTTCACGGGGAAGAACCTGGAGTTACGCTTCCTGGACTACCAGTTCGGCACGCCGCGTTATGATGTGCGCGAGTCGCGCCGCCGCGACGCGACCTATAGCGCGCCGTTGCGCGTGCGAGCGCAGTTGCTGGTCAAGGAAACCGGCGAGATCAAAGAATCCGAAGTGTTTATGGGCGACTTCCCGCTGATGACCGAGACCGGCACGTTCATCATCAACGGCGTGGAGCGCGTGGTCGTCTCGCAACTGGTGCGCTCGCCGGGCGTCTACTTTACGGCGACCGAAGACCCGGCGACGGGCCGCAAGATGTTCGCCGCCAAGCTGATCCCCAATCGGGGCGCCTGGCTGGAGTTCGAGACCTCCAATAAGGACCTGCTCTCGGTCAAGGTGGACCGCAAGCGCAAGATCCCGGTGACGATCTTGCTGCGCGCGCTCGGCTACAACACCGACGAGGAGATCACGGCGCTGTTCACGTCCGTGAACACCAATCCCGACCGCGACTATGTGCGGTCCACGCTTGATAAGGACCCGACTAATAGCTCGGACGAAGCCTTGATCGAACTTTACAAGCGCCTGCGCCCCGGCGATCCGGCCACCCCGGAGAACGCGCGCACGCTGCTGCAAACGCTGCTGTTCAACCCGCGGCGCTATGACCTGGCGAAGGTGGGCCGCTACAAGCTGAACAAGCGCCTGGGCCTCGATGTGTCGCTCGCCACGCGCGTGCTGACCAAAGAAGACCTGGTGCAAATTGTATCGACGGTGATCCAGCTCAACGTGGCTCAGGGCCGCCCCGACGACATCGACCACCTCGGCAACCGCCGCGTGCGCCGCGTCGGCGAGTTGATCCAGACGCAGTTCCGCATCGGCCTGCTGCGCATGGAGCGCGTGATCAAGGAGCGCATGTCGATCCAGGACCCCGAATCCGTCGCGCCCGGCGGCTTGATCAATACCCGCCCGGTGGTGGCGGCGCTGCGCGAGTTCTTCGGCGGTTCGCAGTTGAGCCAGTTCATGGACCAGACCAACCCGCTAAGCGAACTCACCAACAAGCGGCGCCTGTCGGCGCTCGGCCCCGGCGGGCTGAGCCGCGACCGGGCGGGCTTCGACGTGCGCGACGTGCATAACTCGCACTATGGCCGCATCTGCCCCATCGAGACCCAGGAGGGGCCGAATATCGGTCTTATCGGCTCGCTGGCGACTTATGCGCGCATCAATGAGTACGGCTTTGTCGAGACGCCCTACCGGCGGGTGCGCAACATCGTGGACAACACCCCGGAGGAACTGGTGGGCCGCCGCCTGCGCGAGAACGTCACCGACCCGGCCACCGGCGAAGTGGTCGCGGCGGAGGGCGCCCGTATAGACCTGCCGCTGGCCGAGCGCATCGCCCGCCTGCCGGTGACACGGATCAAGATCACACCCTATGTCTCGGATACCATCGAGTATCTCTCGGCGGATGTGGAAGACAACTACGTCATTGTACAGGCCAACGCCCGGCTGGACGAGCACGGCGAGTTTAGCGACGAGCGCGTGTCGGTGCGTTACAATCAGGAGTTCCTCGCCGAACCGATTGAGCGCGTCGATTACATGGACGTATCGCCGCGGCAGGTGGTCTCGATCTCGGCGGGGCTGATCCCGTTCCTGGAGCACGACGACGCGAACCGCGCCCTGATGGGCGCCAACATGCAGCGCCAGGCTGTGCCCCTGCTCGTGCCCCAGGCTCCCATCGTCGGCACCGGGCTGGAGGGCCAGATCGCCCGCGACTCGGGCCATGTGATGTTGAGCCAGGTGGACGGCGAAGTCGCCGGCGTGGAGGCGGCCAAGGTCACGATCCGCGATACGCAGGGCGAACTGCACGAGTACCCGTTGCAGAAGTTCGTGCGCTCCAACCAGGACACCTGCATCAACCAGCGCCCGGTAGTCGATCTCGGCCAGCCGATCAAGGCCGGTGACGCCCTGGCCGACAGCTCCTCGACCGAGCACAGCGAACTAGCGCTGGGCCGCAATGTCCTGGTGGCCTTCATGAGCTGGGAGGGCGGCAACTTCGAGGACGCCATCCTCATCTCCGAGCGCCTGGTGCGCGACGACGTGTTCACCAGCATCCACATTGAGAAGCACGAGGTGGACGCGCGGGACACCAAGCTGGGGCCGGAGGAGATCACGCGCGATATCCCCAATGTCGGCGAGGATAGCCTCAAGGACCTCGACGAGCGCGGCATCGTCTTCGTCGGCGCGGAGGTCACCGCCAACGATATCCTCGTCGGCAAGATCACCCCCAAGGGCGAGACCGAACTCAGCGCCGAGGAACGCCTCTTGCGCGCCATCTTCGGCGA
>JAICKM010000607.1 GCA_025927935.1 Chloroflexia bacterium
CCGGCCTGCCAACCCGGCCCGAGGTCATCCAACTCGCGCAGCAAGCGTTCCGCGCTCGCCGTGTACTGGACGACCTGCCCCCGCTCGTCGAGGACCAGCACTCCTGGACCCTCGCTCTCGGATGCGAACGGCGGCGGTGTGCGTAGCACCGCCGCTTTGAGACCAGCGGCGAGATGGGGCGCCAGCCGCCCGACGAGCGCGGTCTCGCGCGCGGTAAAATCGTGCCGGCCCCGTTCCCGGAAGATGCTGACCCCACCCCAGTGCTCCTGCGCGCTGGAGAAGACGGCGCGCAGGTCGAAGTGGAAGCCGCGTGGAGCGATCGCCATCCGGTAGCGCAAGGCGCGCTCCAGGTGCCCGCCGGTCGCATCGGAGAGCAGCGCGACAGGTTGCCGGGCGCGGATCATCGCGTTGAAATCGTTGACCTCGTCCTCGAAGTAGACATGCTCAAGGAAGAAGCGAAGTTTCCCCTTATCCGGCGGTTCCATGTACATCCGCATCCCGAGGCCGCTCGCAGGGTCGGCGTCGTGGGCGCAGTAGCCGTCGAACGGCACGGCGCGGCCGAGGCAAGCGAGGGCACGCCGGTGGAGCGTCGGCGCGTCGAGACCGGCGTAGCAGAGCCGCTTCACCTCGGCGAAGACCCGGTCCTCCAGGATCATGCTCGTGCTCATAGTCGCCACCCCCTTACCGCCGGGTTCCGGGCGAGCCGGCGAGGCAGGCTTGCTCCGGCGGTGGGCGTTGTGTGGCCGCGAACGCCCCGCATTTGGCATGGAGAAATCCCAGATTTCTGGGATATACAGGCCGCCGGCTGGCCGCTACAATCAACGCAGGCGATTGCGCTGACAAATCAAGTATACCACCGCCTCGTCCGGCGGTACAAGAGGACAAGGAGGGCGAACGATGGCGACAACCGACCGGCGATTCCCGCATGTTCAGGCAGGCGGCGGCACTGCCTACAGCCTCATCGGCGAGTTGATCACAATCAAAGTCAGCAGCGCGGAGACCGGCGACACCTTCGCCGTGACCGAGCTCCTTTCGCAGCCTGGGGGTGGCCCACCGCTGCACACCCACCCGGCGGCGGAGGTGTTCATCGTCCAGGAGGGGGTGTTCGAGTTCAGCGGCCTGGAACGGGGGGAGCCGTACACGATCCGCGCGACCCCCGGCGACATCGTCTACATCCCTGGCGGTGCCCCGCATACGTACAAGACCGCCGGCCCGACGCCTGGTAAGGCCCTCGGCGTGCTCGCGCCGGGCGGCCGGATGGAGCGCTTCTTCGCCGAGGTGGGCACGCTGGTGACTGACCCGCAGGCGGCGCCCGCACCGGTGGGACCGCCGAGCGCGGAGGAGATCGCCCGGCACATGGCGATCGCCGGACGCCACGGGATTGTCTTCCTCCAATCCGAGGAAGCGCCGGCCGGCGCTGGCGGCGCGGCGGGGATGCGCCATGGTTGAGTCCACCCCTGTTCCCGCGATCTTCCCCAATCCTGCCCACCCCTGGGTGGCCGCCGGGCAGGGGAGGATCAGGTTCGGTATCGTGGGCGGACCGAGTGGGGATTGGCCCGCGCTGCGCGACTTCGTGCAGTTGGCGGAGGAGCTTGGCTTCGACGCCTACTGGCACCCGGATCATCCGCTGCTCCGCCAGGACTGCTGGACCACCCTCGCGGCCGTGGCGGCCGTTACCCGCCGGCTGCGGCTCGGATCACTGGTCAGTTGTGTTTGCTACCGGAACCCCGTGCTGCTGGCCCGCATGGTGGCCGATGTGGACCTCATCTCACAGGGGCGGGTCGTCCTCGGGCTGGGAGCCGGGGACATCGAGTTTGAGTTCCGGGCGATGGGCCTCGCGTACCCACCCCTCCGCACGCGCCAGGAGATCCTCGCTGAGGTGCTGGAGGTGGTTCCCCGGCTGCTGCGCGGCGAAGCAGTGACATATCAGGGCGCGCACTGCCGGGTGGAAGGGGCGCGGTTGCAACCTCGGCCCGTGCAGCAGCCCTATGTGCCGCTGCTGGTCGGCGGCGGGGGCGAGCAGACCACGCTCCGCCGCGTCGCCCAATACGCGGACGCCGCCAGCTTCGTCGCGACTGCGGCGGGCGGCGGGACGGTCACGGACGAGGACGTGCGGCACAAGTACACAGTGTTGCGGGAGCATTGCGTCGCGCTGGGGCGACTTCCCGCGTCCGTGCTGCGCACCTGCCACTTCTTTCCCGTCCTCCTCGCTGATAGCCCCGCCGCGCTGGCCGGCAAACGCGAGCGGGTGCCCCGTGAGATGCTCGCCCTGGCCGGCCCGGCTGCCTTGCTGGCGACCCCGGAGGAGGCAGTGGAACGTTTGCGTCCGCTGGTCAAAGCCGGCTGCCAATACTTCACCGTGGCCGTCTCGGATCCCGACACGCTCCGCCTGCTCGCCGAGCGCGTCGTCCCGTTGCTCTCCGTCCCTGCAAAGTGGGTAAGCGAGCAAAGTTCGTAGATTTATGCGCGGTCGGGGGCTACTAAAACTACGACCGTATACCAAGCACCCACTTAGCGATTCATCTGCTACTGCCCATTGCAGGGGCGGGAGTGCCGGATCCGGCGGCGGATCAAGGCAACACAGCGCATTTCAGTCCTGCCGGCAAGCGCTTGCACCAAAAGCCTGGATGGACAGTATTGTACAGCGCAGGGTTCCCGCGTCTGCACCAATCCCCTATCTGCAGGCTACAACGCCCGCCGCGGCCGCTCTTGCCAACAGTCTAGAGGAGAGAAACACCTATGGCCTGGAATCATTTCGAACTAGCGCCCGCAGGGTCATCTGCTGGTAACAAAGGAATCACCGCCGTCTCGCGCATCCCCCACAGTCTGGAGATGTGGTGGATTGCTCCTAACGGTTCGGTGCAAGGCGCTTTCTGGTATGAAGGCGGTACCTGGCAGCGCTATGAACTCGCGCCCGCCGGGAGCGCAGCCCCCAGTAGCGGCATCACGGCCGTCTCGCGCATCCCCACCAGCATGGAAGTCTGGTGGATTGCCCCCAACGGCTCCGTCCAGGACGCCTACTGGTATGATGGCGGCACCTGGCAGCGCTTTGAACTTGCTCCCGCCGGCAGCGCGTCCCCCAGCAGCGGCATCAAGGCCGTGTCGCGTATCCCCAACAGCCTGGAGATCTGGTGGGTTGCGCCCAACGGCGCGGTGCAAGATGCCTACTGGTATGACGGCGGCATCTGGCAGCGCTTCGAGTTGGCCCCCGCGGGGAGCGCGGCTACCGGCAGCAGCATCGCCGCTGTCTCGCGCATCCAGAACAGTATGGAGGTGTGGTGGGTCGGCGACAACGGCGCGGTGCAAGATTTCTTCTGGTACGACGGCGGCACCTGGCAACATTTCGAACTGGCGCCCGCGGGCAGCGCAGCGCCTGGCGGGGGCATCACGGCCGTGTCGCGCATCCCTAACAGCCTGGAAGTGTGGTGGATTGGCCCGAACGGCTCGGTGCAGGACGCCAACTGGTATGACGGCGGCAACTGGAACCGCTTCGAACTCGCCGCCGCCGGCAGCGCGTCTACCGGTGGCGGCATCAAAGCGGTGGCGCGCATTCCCGGCAGCATGGAAGTGTGGTGGGTCGGTCCGAACGGCTCGGTGCAGGACGCCAACTGGTACGACGGCGGCCACTGGAATCGCTTCGAACTGGCCCCGGCCGGGAGTGCCGCCGACGGGGGCGGGATCGCGGCCACGACGCGCGTCCAGGACAGCATGGAAGTGTGGTGGGTCGGCGGCAACGGCGCGGTGCAAGATGCCAACTGGTACCCCGATCCCCAACCGGTCAATATCCTGCATATCCATGACAACATCACCTTCGCGTCGGGCGTGGCCCTCGGCGGCTGGTTCGACCTGGCCCTCACGCGGCAAGGCGACATCTCCTTCTCCGGCCATTTCCACGACAGTGGCGCCGATTCGTATGATACGACCCTGGTGGTGGTGCTCATGACACCCGAGGGATTGGCCTATTCGGTGACCCACCAGGGTCGGACCCACGGGACGTTTGAGTCGGGTAGCCGCGATGACGATTGGGCGGTCAACGAGCACAGCGACATAGTGGCCGCGAACTGGGATGCGCAGTTTGCCAAAGCTCGGTCGCGGTGGTCGGCGCATGCCGGGTCCCTGATCGGCGGGGGAATCGGCGATTTCATCAAAGGTCTGGTCAAGGAGTTAGCCGACGAGGCCGGGAAGGCCGGTGTGGCGGCGGTAATCGCCCTGATCTAATCTGACGTGCCCGGCTTGTGCCCGGCGTCCACGCCGGGCACGAGCGTAACCTGGTATGCGGAAACCGAGTGTTGCACCCCAATCCGCCCTAAGTGGGTAAGCGCGCAAAGTTCGTAGATTTATGTGCGGTCGGGTGCCTACTAAAACTACGACCGTATACCAAGCACCCACTTAGGGCTGCGTGACACCGGCCCAAAGCAAAGCGGGCGCTGCGATTCGTCG
>JAICKM010000921.1 GCA_025927935.1 Chloroflexia bacterium
CCCGACGACGCGCCGGGCGCGCGCCCCACCGGTGGCACTACTCATGTGCGGCGGCGCACTGGCGCGCCTTTCGACTCCCTGTTGCACGCCCTATTGTAGCATAAACCCCGGCGGGCGTGGGTCCGGCGCTGGCCCCGCCCGCCGGATGGAACCGCCTGCCATGCCTGCGGGGCTGTTTTTAGGGCCACCTGGCACCCGATAATCGGGCCGTGGCCTGCTTGACAAGGGCCGCGCGCTGGTAGGATAATTGAAGCATTCTCCAACTGCCCCCAGGGCTAGAATCGGACTAGAATGCTGCGATCCACGGATTATGATATTGTAATCGTCGGTGCCGGCCCCGCCGGAGCTAACTGCGCGCGCTACGCGGCGGCGGGTGGCTTGCGCGTGCTCGTCATGGACAAGAAGGCCGAACTGGGCATCCCCACCGAGTGTTCCGGCGCGGTGAGTATGCGCGGCCTGACCGATGCCGGCGTGACCCCCGGCGATGAGTTTATTATCTCCTCCATTGCCGGGTTTGTGACCTACTCGAACGAAGGTGAACCCTGGCGCGTCGACTACCGCGAAATCGCCGGGCGCGAGACTATCGGCTATGTGGTGGATCGCAAGCGGCTGGATACCCATGTCGCCGGGCTGGCGGTGGAGGCGGGCGCCGAACTGGCGCTACGGACGGAATTAGAGACGGCCTTACGGGTCGATCCGGGCGATCCGGAGTCCGGGTGGCTGCTGCATGGTCGCCATCAGGGTGTGCCCTTTGAGATCCGCGCGACCGTGCTGGTGGCCGCCGACGGCGTGGGGTCGCGGATCGCCAAGTGGTTGCGCATCAATACGACCCTGCCGCTCCATGAAGCCGCCTCCTGCATCCAGTACGAGATGACCAACGTGCCCACCGACCGGCTACTGGAGATCGTGGTCGGCCAGGATCAGGCGCCTGGCGGCTATGTGTGGGTCTTCCCCACAGCGCCGGGGCGGGCGAAAGTGGGCCTGGGCGTGATTCGCACCATGACTCGCCAACCGGCCGGCTGGCACCTCGACCGCTTCCTTGCTTCGTCCTTTATGCGCGACCGCTTCACTCGCGCCTCCGTGCTGGAAGTCTCTATCGGCACCGTGCCGCTCGCCCGGCCCATGCCCACGCCCTATGCCGACGGCGTGATCTTCATCGGCGATGCCGCGCGCCATGTGAACTCGCTGACCGGGGGCGGCATCCACACCGCTCTCATCGCCGGGCGGGTTGCCGGCGAGAGCCTGGCGGCGCTGTGGCCCGCGGGCGACTACTCACACAAGGGCCTGGCGGCCTGGGGCGATGCCTGGGAGGCCCAGATGGGCGCCGGGCTGCGCGATGTCTACGCTTTGAAAACCGGCGTCTTCAGTATCACCGATCCCGCGGCCCAGAACACCCGGCTGTACGAGGTCCTGGGCAGCTACTTCCATCCCAGCTCGGCCCACCGCAAACGCTAAGATGCCGGACGAAAGAGGTATGATATGAGCCAGGTAAAACGCGACCTGGATTCGCAGCCCGTGCCGCTGCCCACCGATGAGGAACCGACCCTGGCCGTCACGCCCCCGCTGGATCGCGCCGCGCCGGTGCCTCAGCTTAAGCGGCAGCGCGTGGTTTTGGCGCTGCATGTCGATCCACAACGCTGCCTCTCGTGCGGCGGCTGCATCAGCGTGTGCCCGCGGATGGCCGTGCCGGTGAGCCACATCAACAGCCTGGCCGAAGGCATCCTGTGCCGCGGCTGCGGCATCTGTGTGCAGGTCTGCCCGGTCGAAGCCCTGAGCCAGGTGCCCATCGTGCTGGATGAGCCGCTGCACGTGCCGGGCAACCGCGACCGCCGCCGGGCCGCCCCGATCACGCCGCCCACCTCGGACGAGGCCAACTAGCGGCGCGATGGATGTCGAGCGCTATACCGCGACGCTGAGTCCGCGCCAGCGCCGCATCTTCCTCGCGCTGGACCAGTACGCCGATGCGGCCACCGGCGTGCTGGCCCTGGTCTCGGTGGCGCTCCAGTTGCTCATCGGCACGCCGGGCGCCGTGGTGCTCGCCGCCATGGCGCTGGTGCTGCCCGCCGGGCTGCTCACTTACGGCCTCAATCGCCTCTGCAAGTGGCTGCTGCCCAAGCCGCGCCGCAACCGCCGCTACCACGACTTGATCTCGCCCTGGCTACGCGGATCGTTTCCATCCTTTCATACGCAATTTGCCGCCACCTTTGGCGCGACCTTCAGCATGGCCGTGGCGCTGCTGGCCTCGCAGGGTCTGGCCGGGGGCGTGGCCGTGCTCAGCATGGGCCTGTCGGTGGCCCTCGTCGCCTGGTCGCGGCTCTACCTGGCCGTCCACGACCGGGTCGATGTCTATGGCGGACTGGCGCTGGGCACGGCGCTGGGGGCGGGCGTCGCCGCGGGCGCTGTGGCGACCGGCTGGGTGCCGGCTGGGTGGCCCGCCTGGGCCTGCGTGGCCGGGCTGGTCGCGCTGGTGCTGGCGGTGAGCGTCTGGGAGCGCCGCAAACGCCGGCCCGCCGATCCCGCGCCCGTGCCGTAACGGCGGGCCCTGATCCTGC
>JAICKM010000783.1 GCA_025927935.1 Chloroflexia bacterium
CCGGCGTGGTCGCTCCGGCATGGCGATTGGTCATGGCAAGCTCTCTCCTTTGCTCTCCCGTATGCCGCACCCACAGCGAGAGCAACGACCATGCCAACCCACGGGAATCAAACGAGCCGCCTGCGGGCGGCTCGTTCGAGACGGCAAAAAGGGCCGGTGGGTAGTTTTGCCACCGGCCAGACGCAGCTAGCGCGGCGCAGGCAACTGCACCGCAAAGCCCGGATCCGGGTAGCCCTTGACCGTAGCGGTAAATCCGGGATCGGGGTAGCCCTGGACGGTCGCGGCAAATCCGGGATCAACGATGCCCGGCCCACCGGCTACTTTTGCCGGCGCAGGCGTGTTCACCGCGGGCGGACCGGCGGCCGGCGCGGACCCCGCCGCGTAGGTGTCCGCAGCGGCCGCTCCACCAACCGTGAGCAGCAGCCCACAGCTAACGGCCAGGATACGCACAGAGTGACGAAGCATAGACGTGTATCTCTCCTAATAGGTGCAAGGCACAATGAGATTCCGGCGTGTATGGACTCTATTATACCCTCTAGACGCCGGAACAGCCAGTAAGGTTCCCGCACGCAACCACGCCACCGGATGCTCCTAAACAAGGAAGAGTATCAAGAACCGTGGGCGAGCGCGTCGAGTTCCGTTTTCAACTGGCCCGAACCCATCAGCCCCAGGAGAATCGTGTGAATCCGGCCGTGACTATCGATGAACAGGTGGGTGGGCACATTCGTGATGCAATAGGCATCGGCGATCTGCCCGTCGGGGTCGAGAATGGAGTGGAAGTCGTAGCCGTGGTCATGCAGCCATTGCGGCACGGCTACCGGGTCCTCCCCGGAGTCAACGCTCACCAGATTGACGGCACTGCCGGCAGCGTGCGCGGTTTGTTGCAGCAGCCAGAGCTGGCGCTGGCACGTCAGGCATTGTGTGTCCCAGAAAACGAGCCAGATGGGTTGGCCGGGGTGACTTTTGAGCAAGGATGTCCGCTGCCCGTCTACATCATCCACCAGGACATCGGGAGCAAAATCGCCGACCTGGATGGTTTGCGTCTGCCCGGCGCCGCCCGCCGCGCACCGGCCATGCGTCGGCAGAATGCGAACAGATTGCGCTTGCTGCCGATCTTGCGGTCCGTTCCAACCGGTCAAGGCCAAAATCCCCACATAGATGCCGACAATGACGAGCACCACGCTGAGGCGGCGCCACGAGAAGATTTTCTCGGGATCCACCCGTCGGCGCCGCCCCCGCGCCGCGGATCGCATTGTAGCCGCACGGGGTACGGCGGGCTGCATGGATAGATCAAATGCTTGCCCGCAAGAGGGACAGGTACTCTGCCAGCCCGGTGGCAGCGGGGCATCGCAGCCGGGGCACCAGTTCGTGAGGGTCGGGGCAACATCGTGCGACATGATGGGTCCTCTCAAAAAGCGTTACAAACGTGATCGCCTGCACGCAACGAAGCGATCGTTAGATTAACGATCGCTTCGCTGGCGCAAACAAGAACTACGGCTTTCGGAAGCTACAATTTATCCGGCTTCTTCATCGGCACGAAGTAGGTGTTGGCCGACTGGTCGAGCAGGTGCGGGATCAGTTGCGGCGGGAGGGTCTGGTAGCGGGCCAGGCCCACCAGTTGGCGCAACAGGTCGCGCGGATGCACCGCGCGCAGCGGGCGCGCGTGGCGGATGTAGTGCTCGCGCATCATGTAGGCCAGGCCCGTCTCGTCGTAGGGCACACCCTGGCGCTGGCATTCGCTGATGAAGATGCTGCGGAACTGCTCGGGCGTCGGGTCCGGCATGTTCAGCTTATTCTGGATGCGGCGCAGGAAGGCTTCGTCCACCAGGTCAGCGGGTTCCAGGTTGGTTGAAAGGACCAGGAACAACTCGAACGGCACCTGCAACTTCTTGCCGGTGTGCAGGGTCAGGAAGTCCACGCTCTTCTCCAGCGGGACGATCCAGCGGTTGAGCAACTGCTGCGGACTCATCTGCTGGCGGCCAAAGTCGTCGATCAGGAAGACGCCGTTGTTGGCCTTGAGCTGGAAGGGCGCCTCGTAGAACCCGGTATCGCCGTGATAAATCAGGTCCAGGCTTTCCATCGTCAGTTCGCCGCCGACGATGACGACGGGGCGCTGCGTTTGCACCCAGCGCCGGTCGGAGTACTCGGCGGTACGCGGGTCGGCGATGCCGCCCAGGCCCACCTGGTCGCCGCTGTTCGGCGTCTGGAAGGGCACCGGGCGGTGCAGGTTGAGGTCGAAGAACTGGATGATCTGGCCGTCGGCCTCGATAGCGTAGGGCACGGCGATATTGCCGCCCAGCATCTTGCCGATGCGCTCGGCCAACATGCTCTTGCCGTTGCCCGGCGCGCCGAAGAGGAACAGCGACCGCCCGGCGTTGACCGCCGCGCCCACCTTGTCGATCATATCCTGGGTGAGGATCATGCCGGTGAGGGCGTTATGCACCACCTGGCGATCGATGCGGGGCCGGCGCTGGGCCTGAATAAGCACAATCTCGATATACTTGTTCAAGGGCACCGGGGCGGCGCCGATATAGGCGGAGCGCCGCAAGGCCGCTTCCGCGCGATCCATACCCTTGCGCGTCAGCAAGTACTGGTAGCCGGCTTCGCCCAGGCCGGTGGTGCCCGTGACCTCCAGCAGTTCCTCGCGCTTGAGGGCCACAGTGAGCTGATCCAGGACGCCGTAGAACGGCAGGCGGATCGTGGCGGCCAACTCGTGCCCGTTGAGGTAGCTGGTGTAATAGAGGGTTTTGAGGATCAGGTCGCTGATAATGCTGGGGTTGAGGCCACTGGCGGCGACGGTTTTCGGCTCGGCGAGGTAGTTGCCGATCGGCGGCGCCGCACTGCCGGCACCCGGCGCCGCGCCGGCCATCGCAGGGGCTGCCGGCGCGGGAGCCTGGGCGACCATGGCCGCCCCGCCTCCCGCGCCGCCCTCCGCGCTGGCGGCATACGCATAATCGGCAGTCTCGTTCGTCCGATCTTCGGACGAGCCGGCCCCTCCCTGGAGGCGATGAATTAGGGGACTCAACGGGGTCACTCTCCTTGCGCGTGGCGGAACACTACAGGGGTACCAACAACCCACGAGCCGGATCGGCAGGATGCACGCCTAGCCCTCCGATCAGGCCGGTGAACCTATTCCGAGTATAACAGGTGGTCTATGGGGTGTCAATCATTGCGGGCGCCTGGTTGCCGGGACCGAAATGAGCGCGCAGGCGGGGCGCAAACCGCAAACAAGGCGCGTACAGGCTGAAAATCAAGGCGGAA
>JAICKM010000838.1 GCA_025927935.1 Chloroflexia bacterium
CGCTCGGCGATCTGATGGTCGGTCAGGGATGTAGCCAGCAAGCGCAGCACCTCGATCTCGCGCATGGTCAGGTCAGGCAGCGGGGGCGGAGAAGTCGCCCGCGGTGCGGCATCCGCCCCATTGGCCGACAGCGGCGCTGCGGCGGCGGCCATACGCTCCGTACGCGGAGCAGCTACGCCGGCAGCCCACTTAAACACAAGATAGGGAGGCGGAGCGGCGCCATCCGGTATCTCAAATTGAACGATGAAAGTCTGATCCGGCATACTCTGAAGATCCCGCGGCGCGACTCCGGCAGGTTCGAGCGCATATGCCCGGGTCTCTTCCGCCGTCATGGCGCGCCCAGCGGCATAGGCCGCTTCGAGTGCCGGTTCGCCCAGCACGTCCTGGGCAAAGGGCATGCTGAACTCATAGATCGCCAATTCTATATTGCCTAGGCCGCTGCCCTGAGTCTCCAGCAATTCTTTCCCCGCGCCGAGCAATCGCGCCACCCGCCCGGCCACCTCGGCAGGGAGCGAAGACGGCGCTGCCCGTTGCGCTCCGGCCATGGCCGGAGCATCCTGCTGGGCGATGGGCAGGCGGGCCAGCTCTAGTTCGACTCCGGCCAGTTGCATCAGGTAACCCCCACACTGCGGCGTGGCGGGCAGGAGTCCAAGCGCCTCCAGATACAGGATGCGCGCGGCGGCAAAGTTGCCCTGTCCATATGCAACCAGGCCGAGGCCGGCCAGCGCCTCGCCCGCGCCTTCCAGATGTCCTACCTCCCGGCAAACCTCCAGGCACTCGGCCCACACAGGCCCGGCGGTAGCATACTCTCCCCGCCCGCACAGAATCAGGGCGCCATAGGACAGTAAGCGGATCATGATCCCCCAGTCGCCCACTGTGCGACTGGAGGCTAGAGACTCACTCAGCAAGGCATGCGCTCCCTCAACATCGCCCTGTTCATAGGCCACCAAGCTCAACTGGCCCAGCGCTCGCGCGATGCCTTCCTGATTACCTAGCTCCCGGCTGAGGCGCAAGTTGTCTTCGTGAAAGGTGCGAGCGGCGGCCAAATCACCTTGTTGAAGCATCAAATTTCCCAAATTATTCACCACATGGGCCGCAAACTGCGTATCACCCGCCTCCTGGAAAAGGCGTAAGCTCTCCTCCAACGGCGCACGCGCCCTGTCGAAATCGCCCTGCTGCCGGGCCAGATACCCGGCGGCCAGCAACAGCCCGGCTTTGTCATATCGTAGCCGCTTCGTGTCCAGATCCGGGAGGGTACGCAGGTCGGCTTCCCGCGCCAGCAGGGCGGTGATCCAGCGCCGCGCCTCAGCGACATGAGCGTGCACGTGCCAGTACCAACCCAGCGCCCGGCCCGCGCGCCAGGCCAGCGCCAGCCCCTGCCGTTGCTCGACGGTGCGCGCTTCCAGCGCCCAGGTCAGCGCGGCGCGGAGGTTGTCCAGCGCTTCGTCGAGCCGCGCCAGCCACACCTGATGCTCGGGGCCGGGCAGCGTGCGTTCGTTGACATCGGCGATCGTGAGGAAGAACGTGGCGTGGCGCAACCGCGCTTGCTCGGCCTCGCCGTGCGCCTCCAGCTTTTCCCGCGCATACTCCTTGATCGTCTCCAGCAGCCAGAAGCGCGGCTCGCCATCGCGGCCCGCTCGCACCCGCAACAGACTCTTGCCAACCAACGACTCCACGGCTTCCTCAATTTGCAGGGCCACGGCTGGAGGATCGCCGCTTGGCTCCCATTCCCGATCCCCGTCATCGCACACGGCGATGATAGCATCGAGTGGCACCCGACCCTGGAACACGCCCAGCCGCCGCAGTAACTGTTGTTCGCCTTCCCCCAACAGATCATAGCTCCACTCGATGGCCGCGCGCAGCGTCTGCTGGCGGGCGGGAAGCGAGGCGGCGCCGCCGCGTAGTACGTTGAGGGGCCGGGCGAGGCGGGCAAGCAACGCCTGTGGCGAGAAGACCCGGATCCGCGCGGCGGCCAACTCAATCGCCAGCGGCAGCCCATCCAGCCGCGCGCAGATCGCGCCCACCGCCGGCGCGTTCTCCTGCGTCAGCGCGAAGCCGGGATCGATGCCGCGCACCCGCTCCACAAACAAGCGCACGGCCTCATATTGCGCCAATTCCTCAACAGGCGCCGTTGTCTCTAGGTCAGGGACCCGCAGGGCCGGGATGGGATACTCCTTCTCGCCATAGATGTGGAGCGGCGTGCGGCTCGTCGCCAGCACGGTGAGTCCCGGCACCGCCTTCAGCAACACGTCGACCAGTGCGGCTGCCGCCGGCAGATGCTCGAAGTTGTCCAGCACCAGCAGCACCTGCCGATCGCGGATATAATTCACCACGCGTTCCAACGACATCCCGCGGCCTGTAGTGATACCGAGCGCCGCGGCGATGGTGGGAGCCACTAGTTCCGGGTCGGTGAGCGGCGCCAGCTCCACAAACCAGACACCCCCGGCGAATTCATCGCGCAGGGTGTGCGCGACGGCCAGGGCCAGCCGGGTCTTGCCGATACCGGGCGGCCCCACCACTGTCACAAGCCGCGCCTCAAACCGGAGCAACAGTTCGCGTAACCTGCTTACTTCCGCCTCGCGCCCGATCAGCGCAGTGAGCGGCACCGGGAGATTGTGTGTCCTGCCGGGCGAAGAGGGCGCCGGGGTGGTTGCCGCTCGCTCCGTGGACGAGGCGGCCGGGGGGGCAGGCGCGCGCAGCAGGCGCAGCGTAGCGGGGCGTTCATCCGGCGGCACGGCCAGCGCGACGACCAGCCGTTCGGCCAGCCGCTGGGATGGACGCTGCCGGCCCGCTTCGATCTTGCGCAGGGTCTCCCACGAGCAGCCGGCCCGCTCGGCCAGCGCTTCCTGGGTCAGGTCCAGGGCTTTGCGGTGCTGTTTCAGCCATTGCCCAACGGATGTAGATACTGCCGTGTCCATAGCGACATCCTTCGACC
>JAICKM010000828.1 GCA_025927935.1 Chloroflexia bacterium
CTTCCGTCGGCGGCCGGCCAGTCGTGCTGGTCGAACACCAGCACCGGCCTCACCTCCCACCAGATCGCTCCCGCATTGACCCGGGAGTTGTCGATGACATGGCTATGGTTCGGGGTGGGTACGAGAATAGGCATGGTTGGAGGGGGCGGCGGTGGGTGGATCCGGCCCGCCCTTGAGAGGCCGCGCGGCAAGCGGTATAATAACTCCCGTTAGCGCCTGTTGGATGGCGGCGGTTCCGTGCGCCGGGCCGTCCAATGGCGACGGGTCTTTTTGTTCGCAGGTTTAGGTCCTGGTAAGTTCAAAGGAGAACGCCAACTATGAAATTAGCGGAACGTATGCACCGGTTAGGCACTGAGAGTGCTTTTGAAGTGGCGGCGCGCGCCCGCGCCCTGGAGGCCGAGGGCCACCCGATGATCCATCTGGAGATCGGCGAACCCGATTTCGACACCCCGGCTCATATCCGCCACGCGGCCTGCGCCGCCCTGGAGGCCGGATATACCCATTACGGCCCCGCCACGGGGATCCCGGAGCTACGCGAGGTCCTGGCCCAGCACATCGGCGCCAAGCGCGGCATCACGGCCGATCCCGCCAATGTGATCGTCACCCCTGGCGCCAAACCGATCATGTTCTACGCGATTCTGGCCCTGGTGGAGCCGGGCGACCAGGTGATCTATCCCAATCCCGGCTTCCCGATTTATGAGAGCATGATCAACTTCATCGGCGGCGAGGCCATCCCGCTGCAATTGAGCGAGAGCCGCGGCTTCGCCTTCGATGTGGACGACCTGGCGGCGCTGATCTCCAACCGCACGCGCATGATCATCCTCAACAGCCCGCACAACCCCACCGGCGGCGCCCTGCCGCGCGAACTGCTGCGGGGCATCGCCGACCTGGCGAAGGCGCACGATCTGGTCGTGCTGGCCGACGAGATCTACAGCGATCTGGTGTACGAAGGCGAGCACCACAGCATTCTGGAATTCCCCGATATGCTGGAGCGGACCATCCTGCTGGACGGCTTCTCCAAGACCTACGCCATGACCGGCTGGCGGCTCGGCTATGGGCTGTTCCCGGCGCCGCTGGTGCCGCACGTCAGCCGCCTGATCATCAACAGCGTGTCCTGCACCTCCACCTTCAGTCAGAAGGCGGCGGTCGAGGCGATCACCGGGCCGACGGACGAAGTCGAGCACATGGTCGAGCAGTTCCGCAAGCGGCGCGAGCTGGTGATCGGCGGGCTGAACGCGATCCCCGGCCTGAGTTGCGTCATGCCGCAGGGCGCGTTCTACGCCTTCCCCAATATCACCGGCGTGGGCATGGACAGCCGCGCCTACGCCGACTACCTGCTGACCAAAGCCGATGTGGCGGTCTTGCCCGGCACGGCGTTCGGCCAGTTCGGCGAGGGCTATATCCGCATCAGCTTCGCCAACTCGATGGAGAATTTGCAAGAGGCGCTGGACCGCATCGCGCGAGCCAACAAGCAGTTGCTGAAGAAGTAGTAGCCGGGCCGCCGCTGTAGGGGCCGGTTTCAAACAGGTCTGTCGCTTATTGGTGCCGTAGCCTCGTGCTCGGTATCGACCCCCTGGTCACCGAGAGCGATAGGCGAGTCGAGCGGCTCCTGGCGGCGTGATTTGCGCGAGCGCCGCATGTCAGGGCAAGCGCGGGCCACGACGACGGTCAGCCGGCCACCGAGGTTCTCCATCTCACCGGTCCTGGAGCGACTGAGGCGCAGGCGGGCTTCTTGGCCTGCATCGTCCGCCTCAATCTGCGCCCAGCATGCGCTACGCCGCCCCTAGGGCTTGACAAAGGCGAACACATGTACTAAAATGAAAAATGGCACTTTAAGAACCTGATCGTGTTTGCCGGTTCTGCGGTAACTCGTTCCCGCAGGTAAAAGCATGAACGTATCTTTCCGCACGTGCTGACCGGTACCACAGTTGCTTTGAGCAGCCCGCTCGCTGTGGTGGACCCCCCAACTTCCGGGCGGGGTGCGCCCAACGTGCTTACGGGTACATCGAAACCGGCGGCCTTTAGGCCCAGCGGTACATCAGGATTCTCCTCGAACGGGCCGGCCGGCCAATCGCTTTCGGTCATCGGAAACATTCTCCTGTGGCAGTTCGCTATAGGAGTGACACGGCAGAGGCCGCTAACGTGACAGCAGGAGGAACGAGAACATGAAGATCAAGCTGACGTCTGTTTACGTGGACGACCAGGACAAAGCGCTGCGGTTCTACACCGACGTGCTGGGCTTCGTCAAAAAGGCGGACTTCTCGCAGGGATCTTATCGCTGGTTGACAGTGGCCTCCGCCGAGGAGCCGGACGGCACCGAGCTGCAGCTCGCGCGGAACGACAACCCGGCGGCTCAGGTCTACCAGCAGGCGCTGTTCCAGCAGGGGCAGCCCGGGGCCATGTTCTTCACCGACGACATCCAGCGCGACTACGAGCGGATGACGGCTGCGGGGGCCGAATTTACGATGCCGCCGACGAAAGTGACCGGCTCGACCATCGCCATGCTGAACGACACCTGTGGCAATCTGATCCAGATCGCCCAACTCGCCCGCTACAGCGGTTAGGCGCGGCCGCGCGCAATCCGCCTTCCGGCTCGGCTACGGCGCCAACAGTACGCCGCGCGTGGCGACCTATCGTCCCGACCCGCCGCAGGCCGCAGCGTGTCCAATGCACCTTCATCTTTGGGTATGCCGCCGGGACCGGCGCAGCACTGACCACGTCGTGTGTCGAGTCAGCGCGCTAGCGCCCCCGCGTAGCCGGACCTAGGGCCAAGCGCGGCCGCTTACCGAGCAGTCGCCATTCACAACCCGGCTGTAGCACTCGTCTAAGAATTGTGCAACTAGTTACACAATTCTTAAGTTAGCGGCGGGCGGCCCCGGCGTAAAGCTTCAGACCTTCGACCATGTCGTTGATGAGATTGCCGTCGTAGGTCTTGAAGCCTTGGAAGCGCCGGTCGATCAGGTCGCCCTGGCGGCGGATGC
>JAICKM010000032.1 GCA_025927935.1 Chloroflexia bacterium
AAGGGCTGGTCGAGACGGTGCCGGGCGCACTGACGCGGATCACGCCGCTGGATACACGCGCCGCCCGCGACGCCTTTCCGGTGGTGGCTGCCCTGCACGCGCTCGCCACCCGCCTGGGCGTGCCGCGCCTCACCCCGACGGACATGACTGCGATGGAGGCCGCCAATGCCCGCCTGGCCGCCGCCCTCGACAGCCGGACCGTGCCCGAAGCGATTGCCGCCGACGACAGCTTTCATGGCGTGCTGCTGCAGGTCGCGGGCAACGGCGAGATCGCCCCGGCCCTCGCCCGGCTCATGCCCAAGGTGCGGCGGCTGGAGTTCGCCCGGTTTGGTTCGCTGGCGGGCCGCCGGTCCGTCGAGCAGCACGCGGCTATCCTCGCGGCGTGCGCGCGGGGCGCGGCCGGCGAAGCAGCCGCCCTGGTGGAGGAAAACTGGCTGACCCTCGGCCAACTGATCGTGGAATCACTGGAACGCCCGGAGTCGCCACTACCTGCGGGCGCCTGACGAAGTAAGGAGTGTATGCTATGCAACCGCCGAACGATCCGAACGCCGCGTTTGAAGTCCACGATCCCGCGATCCTGGCTGAGGCCCGCGCCGTCCTGGACGCCTGCGCCTCGCCCGCGGCGATGCAGGAGGCCGTCTTGGGCGCGGTCGCACGCAACGAGGAATGGCGCGGGCGGCGCTGCCTCAACCTGCTCGCGCCGGAGGCGCCCACCAGCCCCGCGGTGCGCGGCCTGCTGGCCGCCGAAGTCGGCACCCGCGCGGCAGAGGGCCATATCGGGGCCGTGAACCGCTGGTTTGCCGGCACCCGGCACATCGACGAGATCGAGGCGCTGTGTGTCGAGTTGCTGAAGCGCGTATTCCGGTCGCGCTACGCCGACCACCGGCTGGTCGCCAGCATGATCGGCAACCTGGCCGTCTACACGGCGCTGACCGAACCGGGCGACGTGATCTTGAGCATCCCGCAGCCGTTCGGCGGCCATTCCAGCAACCGGAGTGACGGCCCCGCCGGGGTGCGCGGTCTCAAAATCGTCGATATCCCCTATGACCCGGTGGAGCTGGAAGTGGACCTGGACCTCTTCCGCAAAGCCGCGCCGCTGGTCCGGCCCCGGCTGGTCGCGCTCGGCGCCTCCATGACGCTTTTCCCCTTCCCCCTGCGCGAAATGGCCGAGGTCGTCGCCGAGTGGGGCGGCACCGTCTTCTTCGACGGCGCCCACCAACTGGGGCTGATCGCCGGCGGGCAGTTCCAGGACCCGCTACGCGAGGGCGCCGCCATCATCACCGGGTCGGCCGGCAAGACGTTCAGCGGCCCGCAGAGCGGCGTCATCGTCTGGGACGATGCCCGGCTGACCGAGCCGATCACGCATGCCATCTTCCCGGTGCTGGCCGCCACCCACCAGGTGAACCGGGTCGCCGCGCTGGCCGTCTCCGCCGCTGAGATGCTGGCCTTCGGCCCGGTCTACATGGCGGCTATCGTGCGCAACGCTCAGGCGCTGGGGGCCGCCCTGCAGCGGCGGGGCATCCCGGTCCTGGGCGCGCACAAGGGCTACACGCGCACCCACCAGGTCATCGCCGATGTACGCCGGTTCGGCGGTGGGCTGGCCGTCGCCCAACGGCTCGCCCAAGCCAACATCATCACCAACAAGAACCTCATCCCCGGCGACCTGCCCGCCGACTGGGATCGGCCCAGCGGCCTGCGTATGGGCACCATTGAGTTGACCCGCCTGGGCATGGGTCCCGCCGAGATGGAGCAGATCGCCGAGTTCATGGCCCGCGTGCTGGTGGAGCAACAGCCGCCGCAAACCATGCTGGCCGATGTCGTCGCCTTCCGCGAACCCTATCAAACGCTGTACTACTGCTTTGACGCCGGGCTGCCGCCTGCGACCCGTGAACCGGCCGGCCTGACGGCCCGCGCCTAAGCGGGATATCCGTCCATAAATCCGCCGCGAAGGCGCGAAGCATGCGAAGAACAAAACTTATATAAATAATCTTCGCATGCTTCGCGCCTTCGCGGTGAAGACAAACGGCGCTTACAAACGGATGCCGGCGGGGAGTGCTTGCGAGTTGGCGGCGAACCTGCTAATATAGCCGCGCCACCGGAGATCTATCCACACCACCTGTCCAGGAAGAGAGTGTATGAAGGCATCCGAGCGTACCGATCCCCCCGCGCTTGCCCCGGCGCCGCAAAGCGCGCCCGCCGCTCCCACGACGGGCGCCACCTTTGATAAGGGCCTGGCCGTGCGCTACAGCATCGCCAATCTCGGCTCGGCTTCCGTGTACACGCTGTTCAATACCGGCCTGCCGCTCTACCTGGAGAGCTACGGCATCGCTCCGGCGTGGATCGGGCTGCTCGCTAACGAGCGGTCGTTCGTCGGCGCGCTGGTCCAACCCGTGGTCGGGCGGCTCAGCGACCGCACCCGTACCCCGCTGGGGCGGCGGCGGCCCTTCTTCCTGGTCGGCGTACCGCTCATGGCGATTTCGCTGCTCACGCTGGCCCTGCATCCGCCGTTCTGGATCATGCTGATGCTGATGACCATCGGCTCCTTTTTCCTCGCCGTGGCTGCCGATCCCTATCTTGCGCTGATGGCTGATCTCTTCCCGCCGGCCCTGCGCGGGCGCGTGGGCGGCCTGCTCGGCCTCACCAGTGCCCTGGCCGCCATCACCATCACCCTGCTCTCTTCGTTCTTCTGGGCGCAATACGAAGGGCTGGTCTTTCTGTTCACGATCAGCATCCTGGTCGTCGCGTTCGGCGTCACCTTCTTCACTGTGCGCGAGCCGCCGCTGCCGGCGACTTCGCCCGCGGCCCGCGCCCCGCACCAGGGAGCTGCCGCCTACATCCGCGGGCTGCTGGAATATCCGGAGGCGGCCAAATATGTCCTGGCGGTCACTTTCTTCTGGATCGGCTCCGGCGGCGCGACCCCGTTCGTCACCCTGTTCGCCAAGCACGCCTTGCAGGCCAGCGGCGCCCAGATCTTCTATCTGCCGCTGGCCTTTGTCCTCAGCAACGCCCTGTTTGCCGTGCCCGCCGGCTACCTGGCCGACCGCATCGGCAAGAAGCGCGTGCTGAGCCTCGGCTTGCTGATCTATGGCCTGGGCGCGCTGGCCGGCTCGCAGAGTGCCACCATCACCCAGGCGACGATTGCCCTCGCAGCGTGCGGCCTGGGTAACGCGGGCACCTCATCCCTCAACCCGCTACTCACCGACCTCATCCCCAAACGGCGCATCGCCGAGTTCATCGGCCTGGGATCCAGCGTCTGGTCGCTGGTGCAGCCGGTGGGGTCGCTGCTGGCCGGCGCCCTGGTCGCCGGGCTGACGACGGCTATCGGACTGAGCGGCGCCTATCGCTGGGCCTTCATCTTCGCCGGCACGCTGATAGTGTTCAGCGCCCTGCTGCTGCAACTGGTCCGCCCGGAGCACACCCCGGTTGAGTAACCCGGGAAGCGCGCAGGCCGTGCGCCAGCCCCCAACCACGCTGCCACGCCGCGGTTCCCGCGCCCATCTCCGGCCCCGGACAGATATTATCGTTCTGTAACCCGCTCAGGGCGGGCTTAAAGCCATCCTTAATATCCAGCGGTTATAGTAAGGTAGTCACAAATCCCGCGCAGGATGACTATGTGTAATTATGTGTGATTTTGTGTGTCATTGGGTTTATGGGTCTGTAATGATCGTATGGGACGGTGGGACCGCATGGCGAGCCAAGTGGGGCTGACGAGTTCGGGCCGGGCGTGGCCGGTTAGCCGGATCAAGTGGATTGTGGGATTGCTGATGGGATTGGTACTCGGTGTCCTGTGGCACACGGGCCAGGAAAGCGGCCCCGGCATGCAAACGCCCATCGCGGGCGAGGCCGGCGCCGGTCTGCTCACGGCCACGCTCACGCTCCCACCGGGTGCGCCCACCACCCCATCGCCCACCCCGCTCGTCACCCCGGCGCCGCCGGGCGCGGTGTTTGCGCTGGCCTGGTTCCCCAAGCCCCCGCTCGACGGCACCGGCCCGGACCGCGTGAGCGCCGAGCATGGGTACATCGAGTTGACCGGGCAGGCGGATCTCCCGTTCCGTGCTGCCCTGCGCGACAGCGGCTATCGCGGCCCGGTGTACGACTACGTCCTGGCGACCAGTGTCGAGGGACCCGGTCCGTATAAGAACAACGCCGCCGCCTGCAAGCCGGGCTATCATCCGAACGACAACAACCTGGCCTGGGGCGTCGATGATTTCTGCACCTATATTCACCCGCACGAGTCCTGGTTCTTGCACAACAGCCGCGGCGAACGGATTGCCGGGGACTACGCGGGCGACGGACACTGGCAATACCTGATGAACCCGGCCGACTCCGGCTGGCGCAGCTTTGCTTATGGCCGCCTGCGCGAGATCCGCGATAAGTTGGGCTACGACGGCCTGCGCCTGGATAACCTGGACCTGGATCTGCACCGGGCCAGGCTCAGTATGCGCACCAGCGACGGCCATGTGCAGGAGTTTGGCGACGACACGGCCTGGCGCGCCGCCATGCAAGGCTGGCTGGCCGGCTTGCGCGCCAGGCTCGGCGCCTGGCCTGTCTGGGCCAACCTGACCAGCGGCGAGGCCGGCCTCGCCTGGGACGCCTATCTGCCCTATCTGGACGGTGGGTTGGAAGAAAGCTTCGCCGTGCATTGGCTCGACGGCTGGGATGATCCGGCGACCTGGGCCGCCGATATGGACCGCGCCGAGACCTGGCTGGGGGCGGGCAAGAGCCTGATCATGGTGGGCCAGGGCGCCCGCGACGACCTGGAGCGTATGCGCTTTACCCTTGCCAGCTATATGCTCGTCGCCCATGCCGATCAGGCGTTTTATCGCTACAGCCGCTACGACACCTACTATCACGAAATGTGGCTGTACCCGGAGTTCGATACGGCGCGCGCCCTGGGCGCGCCCGCCGGTCCGCGCCGCGAAGTGCGGCCGGGTCTCTGGCGCCGGGCCTTCGCCCACGGCTACGTCGAAGTGAACCTGGCCGCCCATCGCGGGCAACTGGTTCTAACCGGCCCTTGAGCCGCTAACCGGGCCGGATGGTAGGATCCGGCAACCACGGGACACTGTTGCGGGACGCGCGCCGCCATGATCCTTTATCGCCCCTATCTCGATCCACGGCGGACGATGCGCACACCGGTGGCCGGTTGCGTGTCACGCGACTCGCGACGGGTCCACCTGCCATTATCGGCGCTGATAGACTCCGCCCCCACCGCTGCGCTTCTCACGAGGAATACCGGCCTTGCAGCGGCTGCATCGGGCGCCGGTTTATCTTATACGAGGTGTTGAGGTAATGAATAAGTATCCGTCGCAGACCAATCGACCTCTAATTCTGGGCACGCTGGTGTTTTTGCTGGCCGGCACCCTGCTCGCCGGAATGCCCTTCCTGTTCAGCCACCCCGCCACAGCCACCGCCGCGGCGCCGCGGGCCGGTGCGCGCCCGCTCAGCAACCCGATCACCGTCGAGAACGCCAGGCCCGGCACGGACGAGTGGGCTGATCTCGGTTACTGGGACCCGCCCAACCTCGATGTCTATGCCGGGGCGACCAGCGTCAACGCCGGCGATCCGATCAATATTTATGTCAACAACAGGGGCACTTCGATCACCTGGCGGCTCTATCGCCTGGGCTACTATCAGGGCCACGGTGCGCGGCTGATCACCACGGGCGGGCCGGTCGCTACCTCGCCCCAACCGGCCTGCACCCGCGATAGTTCGACCGGCCTGGTGCGGTGCCCCTGGGCCGCCGCCTTTTCGCTGCCCACCGACCCCTCCTGGGTCAGCGGCATCTACCTGCTGCGCATCGACAACAACATGAGTTCCTCGCGCCGGATCTTTGCTTATTTCACCATCCGCAACGACTCCTCCACCGCCGATTTCGTGTTCCAGGAGGCGTCGATGACCAACCAGGCGTATAACGACTACGGCGGCGAGAGCCTCTATGTCTCGCGCAACAACGAAGGCCGCCAGCGTGCGTACAAGGTATCTTTCGATCGGCCCTATTACAGCGGCGCGGGCACCGGCGGCTTTTTTGTCCACGATTATGATATGCTGCGCTGGGTCGAGGCATCCGGCTATGACGTCACCTATATCAGCGACGTCGATACAGCCACCAACCCTAATTTCATGGCCGGGCACAAAGTCCTGCTTGAGGTGGGCCATCCGGAGTACTGGACCTGGGGCGAACGGGACAACGTCGAAAACGCGCTGGCGAACGGCGCCAGCATGGTCTTTGCCTCCGGCAACGAATCTTACTGGAATGTCCGCCTGGAGCCATCCAGCGTCGGCGCCGACCGCATCATTACCTGCTATAAAGATTCGTCCCTTGACCCCACACACACCGCGCCCTACACCACCGTGACGTTTGACAGCCCGATCCTGAACCGCCCGGAGAACGGCCTGGTCGGCGTCGGCTACCAGTCGTACTATGACGACGCTCAATATAACTATCCCTGGGTGTTGAGCGCGCCGACCACGCGCTGGTACTTCGACTGCACCAACTTCCAACCGGGCGATCAGGTGAACAATATCGTCGGCGAGGAATGGGATGCGATCCACGACAACGGCCATACCCCACCCGGCATCGATGTGCTATCCAACGGCACTGTTATCAATGCAAAGGGGGTAGCCCTCACCCAGAACTCGGCCCTCTACACCGCGCCGAGCGGCGCCAAGGTCTTCGCCGCGGGCAGCATTCACTTCGCCTGGGGCCTGATCGATCACTCTTTTGCTAATCAGGTCTTCCAGACGTATTCGCTCTCCAACGACGCGGACTCGCGTATCGAGCAACTGATGGCGAACATCTTCGACAACTTCGCCGGCTACTGGGACGGCACGCCCCGGACGTGCAGCGGCCAGGGCTTCTATAATGTCGGCGCCCGCCCGACGCGCACGCCCATGCCCCAGGTGCCCACCGCCACCGGCACCCCGCCCACGGCCACGCGCACGCCGACCGCCACGCGCACGCCCACGCGCACGCCCACGGCCACCCGCACGGCGGTAACGATCACCAATACGCCGACTCAGACTCCGGTGCCCCCGTCGGGCACGCCGACGCGCACGCCGACCAACACGCCCACCACGACAGCGACACGCACGCCAACCAACACGGCCACGGCGACCAATACGCCGACCAACACGGCCACGCCCACGAATACGCCGACCAACACGGCCACGGCCACCAACACGGCTACCAGCACGCCAACGGCCACCAATACACCGACCGATACGCCAACGGCCACCAACACCGTTACCAATACGCCAACGGCCACTCATACGCCGAGCGATACACCGACCAATACGCCGACCGGCACACGAACCAATACGCCGACGCCCACCCATACGCCTACGGGCACGGTGCTGCCCACGGGCACGCAGACTCGCACGCCGTTCGCCACGGCCAGCCCCACGGAAACGGCCCCGGCAACCGCCACGCCGCATAACGGGCCACCGGCCACAGGTACGCCCTCGCCCACGCCGGGGCCGTGCAGTGTGACCTTCACCGATGTGCCCGACGGCTATGTGTTCTATCCCTATATCCAGTGGCTGGCCTGCCGCCAGATCATCAGCGGCTACAGCGACGGGACCTTCCGCCCCGGCGCCTCGGTTACGCGCGGCCAGCTCCTGAAGATGGTGGTCAACGCCGCCGGTTGGACGCCCGCCCAGCCTGCCGCCCCGACCTTCGCCGATGTCTCCGCCGCGAGTCCTTTCTATTCGTACATCGAGACCGGCGTGGCCCACGGGATCATCAGCGGATATAGCTGCGGCGGGCCGGGCGAGCCGTGCGTGAACAACCAGCCCTACTTCCGCCCCGGCGCCGATATCACCCGCGGCCAGCTCAGCAAAGTGATCGCCCTGGCCCGCGGCTACGCGCTGCCCACCCCCAACACGCCTACCTTCGTCGACGTGCCGGCCGGTCACCCGTTCTTCAGCTACATCGAAGCGATGGCGGCCCAGGGCATCGTGAGCGGCTATAGTTGCGGGGATCCGGGTGAGCCATGCCCGGGACTGTACTTCCGCGCCGGTAATTCCGCCACCCGCGGGCAGGTCAGCAAATTCGTCACCATTGCCTATGGTGGTCCATAGGCGTGTGTGCCGGGCGCATGGGTAAACAGGCGCCGCGAGCCGCTAACTCTTGCCGGCTCGCGGCGTTCTTAAAAGCAAAGCCCCCGTCTAGGCACGCGCCGCTACGGCCCCAACGGCGCCCCGCGAAACATGCGGCCGTTCTTAGCTTACCGCAGTCCTTATCATAAAACAGAACTACTATTAACATTTATAGCGGAACAAGTTCATGGGATCTCAATACTTTCCTGTTAATCTTACCCTGTACGCAAAACAGCGACAGATTTCGATCTGGTGCAGGACACATCCCTCTGGCCGGGGGAATCAACATACCCGTGGCGAATGTTGGATAACGGCCGCAACATTGCGATCCAGCAGGCAGATAACCCGCGCCACGACAAGCAGCGGAAGAAAGGCTGAGTGGTAAGATATATGTTGGACTTTATCCGGGGTAATAAAATCAGTGCTCCCCAGCCGGCATACTCACCGGCCGCCGGCACCCTGGACAAGGACGAACTACGGGTCGCCGACAAGCTGGAGGAACCTGTGGTTGGCCGAAAAACGATTGGCCTGCGGCCCGGCGAACGCAAGCTGTTGCAGGCGCTCACCGACTGGGTCGTCACTCTGACCGGCGCCCTCATCATCGGGTTGCAGAGCGGTCGCGAATATCACGGCAGCGAGCTGGTGCTCAGCGTCGCCATCCTGGCCGCGCTCTGGTTCTTCTTCGCCAACGCCTTCGATGCCTACGACATCAGCGTGCTGCAAACGCATTTCCGCAGCGCATACAAAGGCGGCAAGGTCTTCCTGGTCACCGGCACGGCGTATTTACTGGTCGCGAACTTCACCGGCGGCACCCTGCCGGTGATCCGGCCGCGCATCAGCGAATCGTTGCTGGCGCTGTTCCTGGTTGGCCCCGTGGTGATGATTCTGCGCACCGTGGCGGCCCAGGTGCTCAACCACGCGCCGTTGCGCCGGCGCGTGGTCGTCGTCGGCGCCAACGAGTCCGGTTACGAAATGGTGCAGGCCCTGGCCCACTACGGCGGCCGCACCTACGAGTTCCTGGGCTACTTCGACGATCAGCCGGCCGAGCAGGTCGCCGGGGAGGATGGGCCGCCGCCCGCGGCGCGGCCCGTCTCCGACTTGCTGAGCATCAATATCGAGCAGGGCATCGATCAGATCGTGCTTGCCAATCCGGAGCAAACGCCGGATCTGCTGCGCGCCCTCTCCATCTGCCACGAGCGCGGCATCCAGATCACGCCGATGTTTGCGCTCTATCAGGAGCTGACCGGGCGCGTGCCCGTCTCGCACCTGGGCCGCGACTGGTTTGTGGCCTTGCCCGCCCACGTCAAGAGCACCGCGCGCACCTACCTGGTGCTCAAGCGCCTGGTGGACCTGAGCCTGGGCCTCGTGCTGATGACGCTCACCTCGCCGCTAATCCCGATTATCGCGCTGGCGATCAAGCTCGACTCGCCCGGTCCCGTCTTCTTCAAGCAGGTGCGCACGGGCCGGGGCGGCAAACCTTTCAAAATTGTGAAGTTCCGCTCGATGCGCCAGGATGCCGAAGCCGGGACGGGCGCCGTCTGGGCCAGCAGCGCCGACTCGCGCATCACCCGCATGGGCAAGATCATGCGCGGGACCCGGCTGGATGAGCTACCCCAGTTGTGGAACGTGGTCGTGGGCGATATGAGCTTTGTCGGCCCGCGGCCCGAGCGGCCGGAGCTGGAAGAGCGGCTGGAGCGCGAAATCCCGTTCTACCGCGCCCGCCGGGCGGTACGCCCAGGGCTGACCGGGTGGGCCCAGGTCCGCCACGGCTACGGCAACACCATGCGCGACGCGCTGCGCAAGGTCGAGTTCGATCTCTACTACATCAAGAACGAATCGCTCTATCTCGACCTGCTGATCATGCTGCGCACCGTCTCGGTGATTATCCGGCGGAGCGGGACGTGATCTGCCGCCGGACGGCGGGGGCCACCTCTTGCAGGTACAGCGCCTCGCACCGGCGGACCCAGGCGGCCATACTGTACCGCTCGACAACCGCGCGCCGGCCTGCCTCTCCCATCTGGGCAGTGCGGGCCGGATCGTTGAAGCACGCCAGCAGCGCCGCCGCCAGGGCCGCCGGGTCGTTTGGCGGCACCAGCAACCCGGTCACCCCATGCTCCAGCACCTGCGACACGCCCCCGACATCGGTACACACCGCGGCACATCCGGCGGCCATGGCTTCCAGCAAGGCGATGGGCAGCCCCTCCCAGGCCGAGGACAGCACGAAGATCGAGCTGGCGGCCAGGATATCGGCCACGTCGTTGCGGAAGCCGCTGAAGATCACCTGGTCCGTCACGCCGGCCTGGGCGGCCTGGGCCGCCAGGTCCGCGGCCAGGGGTCCCTCGCCCAGCAGCACGATGCGGGTGTCCGGCCGTTGAGCCGCCACCTGGGCTGCCGCGGCAATCAGGATATGCTGGGCTTTCTGGGGCACCAGGCGCCCGGCGCTGGTCGCCAATGGGAAGTCGCCGCCGGCCAGCGCGCGCCGCACCGCCGCCCGATCAAAGCCGGCGTCGCGGTGAAAGCGATCGGTGTCCACCCCGTTGGTGATCGCCACCACTTTGTCCAGCGGCACGCCGAACCAGGCGGCGATCTCTTCGCGCAGGTTCTCGGCCACCACGATCAGGCGACGCCCCATCCAGCGGGCCGTCACACGCTCCATCCACTGGCGGCGGGCCGGCTCTTTGTCCAGGTCGGCCCGCGAGTTATGGATGGTGGAGACCACCGGCCGCCCGGTGAGGAACCCGGCCACCCGGCCCAGGATATCCGACGCCAGCAGGTGGGTGTGAATAACATCGATGCGGTTGCGCCGGATATAGCGAACGATGCGCCACAGGGCCGGCAAGTCGTAGACGCCGCGCTGGTGGAAGATATGGAAAGGCACGCCGTGGGCGGCCAGTTCGGCCACGCGCGGTTGCTGCTCGAAGGGGCGCATCGCGCAGACGTGCATGTCGAAGCGGGCGCGGTCCATGCCCGCCGCGAAGGTCACCAGCAGCGACTCGGCGCCGCCGTCGCCCAGCGTATCGATCAGTTGCATCACGCGGATTTTGCGGCTCATCGCGCGCCTGCCGTTCGCCGGTCCAAGACCGTGTCGTATACCTGCTCCACGCCGGCCACCATGCGCGGCACCGTAAACTCGCCGGCCACCTGGGCGCCACCCGCGACCAACCGCGCGGCTAGCGCGGGGTCGTCGTGAATGCGCAGAGCGGCGGCGACCAGGGCGTCCCGATTACCGGGCGGCACCAGCAAGCCGTGTTCGCCGTCCGTAATGAATTCGGGAATACCGCCGACCGCCGTGGCGATGACGGGAATGGCACTGCCCATAGCCTCCAGCAAGACGTGCGGCGTGCCCTCGGTATCGGAGGTCAGCAGCAGCAGGTCCGTCGCCGCGTAGATGCTCTCCATCTCGCGGGTCAGGCCGGTAAAGATGAGCCGCTCGGTGAGACCCAACTCAGCGGCCTGCGCCTTGAGCGCCTGCTCGCATTTGCCGCCGCCCACCAGGAGGAAGGTCGCCTCCGGCAGCCGCGCCGCGAGCGCCGCGCACGTTTCCAGGTACAGATCGAAGCGCTTTTCGGTCGAGAGCCGGCCCACCGCCGTAATCACGTAAGCATCGGCGGGGATGCCCCAGCGGGTGCGGGCCGCGGCGCGTTGCTCGGCGCTCGCCCGGCCGTGCGCGCCCTCGGCGTTGTACGGGATGCCGGGCCGGATCACCGTCACCCGGTCGGGGGCGTGGCCCTGTGCCAGCAAGGTCTGGCGCTGCTGCTCGGACACGGTAATGACATGGTCGCAATCGCGCAACGTCATCCACTCCAGCCGGGTCACAATACGCCGGATGCGATTGTCCTGTACCCAGCCGTGGACCGTGGCGACCAGCGGCAGCCGGCCCCAGGTGCGGGGATACAGCCGCCGCAGCAGCCAGATCACATAATTGGCCCGCTGGCCGTGCATGTGGACGATGCTGATATCCAGGCCGCGCGGGACGGCGCCCAGCCAGGGGTAGCTCCAGCGCACCTGAGCCAGGGACAGCACATGGATGCCCAGCGCGCGGGCGCGGCCGCCGAAGTCCCTGGCCGGGTCGGCCTCCGGGTTCGGCTTGCGCAGCAGAAAGATACTGGTATCGAACCGGCCGTGCCGGCGCAGCGCCGGGCAGAACATCAACAGGAGTTCTTCGACCCCGCCGGTCTGGCGCGAGTCGACGGGACGCAGTGTTTGCAGGATGCGATTCATAGGCTTTCGGGCAGCGGGCAGGGCCGCGTGCTTTGGATCTCCTCTGGGCGGGGACGCGGCCACGTCTGGTCCCTCTGCAAGCCGATAAGGTGGGGCCGGCCGTGGGTACCATGCGCGGGTCCCTGGCCGGCGTTATACACCCGCCGGTAGGACGGCGGGGCGGATAGAACGGGTAGTGCGTGCCTCCGGTGCGCCCGCAGTCAATTATGATTGCGCGCTGATCGCCCGCGGCGCGGGGCGCCGTTAACATCGGTTCGTAGCGATTTTGACGGATTGCCCGAGCGCGGGTACAATAAGTGCGACAAAGAAGCACCTGATCATAGCGGGCCGGAGGAACGGCTGGGCGACCCAACGCGGGTTTATTCTACCATAAGCCGCTGAAGGGTCGCAAGCGTAACAGACCGAGGATCAATGATGGAAGCCGCCGAGGCCATCGAACGGGGCATTGTGGCCGCCAAGGAACACAACCAGCCGACGGCGTATTATTACTTCTACGCCGCGACCCAGGCCGACCCGGACAACGAGCAGGCCTGGTTGTGGCGGGCCAGTACGGCCCCCCGCCCGCGCGATGCGCTCTTCTGCCTCGCCGCGGTCCTGGCGATCAATCCCGATAATCCCGTGGCCCGCCATGGCATCGAGCAAATCAGCGCGGCTATTGCCGCCGAACGAGACGCACCCGCGCCCCTCGCCAACGCGGCCCTGCCCGCCGCCGCGAGTGCGCCGGCTGATAACCACCTGAAATGGCAACACGCATTCCGGGACACACTTCATGATTCGGAGAAAGTAGGACCCATGCAGATTCTAGAAGAGCCTGGGATGCCGCCCCAGGCTATAGATCGGGGACGGACCGTTGGGGCGGTCCTTGAGCGCCCTGAACCAGCTACGGAACTTGTCGCGGAACCGGTTCTCGCTCCCCATCCTCCACCCGCGCCCGCGACGAATCGCCCGCCCAGCCTGGGCAAACAGGTGGCCCAGGGGGCCATGTGGAATTACGGCGGCTTCCTGGTCAGCAAGGGCCTGCTGTTCGTGGCAACGCTGGTCCTGGCCCGCATCCTCTCGCCGTCTGAGTTCGGTCTGGTCGGGATGGCCTTGCTAGTCATTACCGGCCTCGACATCCTGCGCGATTTCGGCATCGGCGCCTCGCTCATTTACCGCCAGCGCGACGGCCAGGCCGCCGCCAATCTCGCCTTCCTGCTCAGCGCCGTCATCGGCGTCATCCTGTTTGTGGGCAACTGGCTGCTGGCCCCGCTCGTCACCGTCTTCTTCAAGACCAACGGCCCCGCCGAAACGGCCACTGTCACGGGCCTCGTCCAGGTGCTGGGGTTGAGCCTGCTGTTCGCTAGCCTGGGCAGCACGCAGGACGCGCTGCTGCAAAAGGCCATCGACTATCGCCGGCGCATGATCCCGGAGGTCGGGCGCACGCTAATCAAGGGCGTGTTACAGGTGGCGCTGGCCCTGGCCGGCTTCGGCGTCTGGAGCCTGGTCTGGGGCCAGGTCATCGGCGAAGCCTGCGCCACGGTGTTGCTCTGGACAGTTTCGTCCTGGCGGCCCACGCGCCTGTTCGACCGCACGCTCCTGCGCCCCATGATCAACTACGGCACGCAAATCATGATGGTGGGCGGGCTGGGCTGGCTGGTCGCCGATATCGACTACCTGATCATCGGGCGGTTTCTGGGCGACGCGGCTCTTGGTCTCTACACCCTGGCCTTCCGCATCCCCGAACTGATTATCCGCAACCTGGCCCAGGCGGTCTCGAACGTGGCCTTCCCGGTGGCCGCGCGCTTCCAGGAAGACAAAGCCGCCATGCGCCATGCCTACCTGACCATGCAGCACTACATGATGGCGATCCTGGCCCCGATGGGCTTTGGCCTCTTCGCCATCACCCCGTCGCTGATCCATATCCTCTTCCAGACCAAGTGGGAGCCGGCCATCCCGGTGATGGAATTGCTCTCCATCTACATGGTCCTGAGTGGGATCAGTCACTGGCCGGGCGTGGTCTATAAAGCCGTCGGGCGGCCCGACATTCTCAACCGGCTCAGCTTCCTGAAACTGGTGCTGCTGGCGCCAACGCTCTGGTGGGCGGCAACGACTTACGGCATCGTGGGCGTGGGTTGGGGCCAGGTGGCCGTGCGCGTGGTGGTGATCCTGATCGACATGTGGACCGTGTCGCGCTTCGTGCAGATCAGCATGCGGTCCAACCTGCAAGCGATCTGGCCGCCGCTGGCGGCGAGCGCTATCATGGCGGGGGCCGTGCGCATCGTGTTCCTGCTGGACCCTCGCGAGTCGAGCATACCGCTGCTCATCCTCGCCCTGATCACCGGCGGCGCGGTTTATGCGGGCGCACTCTGGTTGCTGGATCGCCCGACCGTCAGCGCCATGCTGGATCTGGGGCGCAGCATGATAGCCCGGCGCCGGCGCATCGCACCCGCGCCCGACGCCGGCTAGTAGTGGATACCCAGGGCCTGCTTAACCTGGTAGAGCATCAGGGATAAGGTATCTCGTTCGACGTGGAACGCCCGCGACCAGGGGTCGCGCCAATCGGGGCCATCCGGCGCGGGCGAGGGAAAGGCCGTGAGTCCTGCGTCGCGGGCGATCAGGGCCGCCCGGTTGATGTGATACGGCTCCGTCACCAGGATGGCCGTGTGCCAGCCGTGGGCGGCCATAATCGCCTGGCTGTTGTGGATATTCTGAATCGTGTTCTGGGCCTGGTCATCGGGCACGATGGCGCTCCGTGGCACCCCCTCGGCCAGCAGCACCAGAGTCAGGGCGACGGCCTCGCTGGTGCCGCGTGACGAGGTCCAGCCGGTCGGAATGACATGCCGGGCCAGGCCCTGCCGGTACAGATCGGCGGCGTGATCGGCGCGCGCGCGTATACAGGGACTGATCCCGGTGGAGGTCCATGCCTGGCACCCCAGCACGATGATCACATCCGCCGGGGCGGCATGGTCCACTTCCGCGCCGGTCAGCACGAACAGCAGGTCACCCGCCACCCAGAGGCCCAGCACCAGCAGCGCCAAGCCCAGCAGCCGCAGGATCTTGTGGTGGCCGGGCCGCGGCAGCGGGCGCGAAGGAGTTTGTTCCCGATTGACTACCAACATGTCACTCTCGCAAATCGATGAGGCAAGCACGCCGGACGAGCCGGCGTTGCCGCCGTGGGCCGCCGCCCTACCCCTCTGGGCGGCGACCGGGTGGATCTGGATTAGCGCCGGCCCGGATGCGCCGCTACGCTACTGGCCGGGCGGGCCGAACGGCGCCCTCGCCCCGGCGCAGCTACCGATGTTGGAGGGCTTGCCGCCCGGCCCGGCCTATCCCGTGATTGTGCTGCACTACCAGGCGGCGCCTGTGCCCCCGGCGGGGTGGTGGGCGCTGCTCGCGGCGGCCCTGGCGCCAGGGGGGGTGCTCTTTGTCTGTGGCCCGCGCAGCGCCGGCCTGCACACCATTATCCACTCTGCGGCGCCCGATCTGCAACCCGCCGATCCGCATGTGATCGAACCCGGCCAGGCCGGTTACTGGTATTTGCGCCCGGCCCGCCCGGCCTTCCGCCGCCTGATTGACCGGCAACTCCAGCCGCCCCTCAGCGTGCGCGCCTGGCTCACGCAGGCCCGGCGCCGGCTCCGCCCGCCGGCAGAGCGCGTGTCCTGCCTGCCCGTCTGGCGGGCGGGGGGTGGCCCATGAAGGCCCTGCTCGGCGGCATCCTGACGCCGGATCTCCTGACCGCGGTGGCCGGGCGCCCGGTCCGCCCACCGCTGAGTCTCGTCCAGGGGGGGCGGACCGGACGGGGCCGCGATAAGCGGCTCCTGTTCCTGGTGGAGCCGGGCGCCCGGCACCCGTTCGCCCTGGTCAAGTGGGCGCAGGGCGCGGAGGCCGCCGGGCTGGTGCGCGAGACCACCGCCCTGACCCGGATCCAGGCCGCCGGCGACCCGGTGCTGGCCGCCAGTTGCCCGCCCAGTTGGGGGCCGTTCGCCATTGGCCCCGGTGTGCAGGTCAGCATCGAGCGCTACCTGCCCGCGCGCGGCGCTTATGCCCAGTTGCGCACCAGCCTGTGGCCCCGCCCGCTCGTGGCCGGCCATTTCCGGCGTGCCGCCGGCTGGCTTGACCGTTTTGCCCGCGCCACCCGCGGCCCCACCCGCCCTTTCGACCAGGCCCTGCTCGACGAGGCCATCGCCGTGCCTCTGGAGACCTGCGCCGCGCGCTTCGATCTCCCAGACGGCGGCGTGCGTGCCACCCTGGACGCCGCCCGCGCCCACCTGGGCCGCCCCGTCGCCCTCACCGCCGAGCATGGCGATTTCTGGCTGGCGAATCTGCTGCTGCCGCCCGCGCCCGACGCGGCCTACGTGGTGGACTGGGAATATTTCGCCCCGGCGGCGCTGCCCGGCTTCGATATGCTGCTCTTCTGCATGACCTACGCGCTGGAATATCCCTGGCGGCCCTTCGGCTGGATCGACCCGGCAACGGCGGTGGCCCGCGCGTTTGTGCAGCCGGAGTTGCTGCGCCCGCACATCATGGGCCTGCTGGCACAAGGCTGTGCCGCCGCCGGGCTGCCGCCACCCATGCTGCCCGTGCTGCTGCCCGCCATGCTGGCCCGCATGGCTCTGCGCCACGCGGGCGGCCCGGCGGGCAGCAGCCCGAACAACACATGGACCGTGGCCCTGGCCGCCTGGTGGGCGCGCCCGGCGGCCACCTGGCTTGTGACCTGGGGGGAGATTGCCGGGGCGCCGTAGGATCTGCCATCCGATCATAAGCGACGGTTTTTCACCGCGAAGGGCGCGAAGAATAAGGGTAAGATAAGTAACCTTCGCGGTGCATTGGTGAACGGATAGCAGGTAGGATCTATTGCCGGAAGGTGAACTCGGCTGCCGCCTGGGGGCTGACCAGCCCCTTCACGCGCCGGTAGGCCCGCGCGGCCGGGGTGAGCTTGAAGGCAAACTTACGCACCGAGTCGCTGCCCTCCATACCGACCCGGTAGAGCAGATAGGGGTTGGTCTGGCCGACCATATTGAGGCCGGCGACCATCGTGTAGGCGCCGGCCAGCCCGGCCTGGCGCACGGCGTTGGCGGCCACGCCGTTGATGGCGTGCGGTTTCCCGGTGGGATAGCAGAAGATCGGCAGCGCCCGCGGGATGCGCGCTTGCAAGTCGGCCCACGACCCCGCCACTTCCGCGGCCACACGCTCCGGACTCGCCTGCGCCAGCACGATATGTTCGCGGGTGTGCGGGCCGATATCGACGCCCTCCTGGGCCACGGCGGCCAGCTCATCCCAGTCCAGCATATGCTTGACGGTGTTGGGTTCCACCTTGCACTGCGCGACCACGCTTTCCACCAGGCGGCCCGCCGCCGCTTCCGGCGTCCGCTCGACCAGCGGCACGAGCCGGTCGTAGGCGGCGCGCCGCTCCGCCGGGGTGGTCAAGGGTAGCACACCCAGATCGGGCACCTCGATCTGCGGCTCCTGCGTCCGGGTGAGCGCGCGATGGACCGCGTCCCACCAGAACAGCCGGCCAGGGACGCCGGGGAAGCCCGTCGGGACGAAGAGCGTGGCCGGCAGATTCAACCGGCGCAAGATGGGCAGCGCGGTGTCCTTAAAGCAGCGATAGCCGTCGTCGAAGGTGATGATGAGGGCGCGGGGCGGCAACGCCTTGCCGTCTCGCAGGGCGCGCACCAGATCCCACGACGAGATCACATTGTAGCGCGCGGCCACAAAGCGCATCTGGGCCTCAAAAGCTGCCGGGTTCGACGTAATGAGTGCGGGGGATAAGTCGGTGGGCTGATCGGGCGCCGCGATGCGATGATACGCCAGCACCGTCACCTTTGAAGCCGCCATGCGTTTGCTCCTTCCCGCCGTCGCGCCCCTCTGCGGGCGCCGTGCGGGACAACTGGCGCAGCGCGACAATCGCGGCCATCTGCAACCAGAACAGATAGAAGTAAGATCCATGCAGGAACAGGCTGCCGGCCATGTAACCGATCAACCCTAAGCCGAGCCAGGCCGCCAACTCCGCGTCGGGATGGTTGCCTGCCGCCCGGAAGCGCCGGTGGGCTTCCAGTACCGCACGCCACAGCATCACGAAGAGGCCTCCGACGACGACCAGGCCCATCAGCCCGTGTTCGGCCAGCACTTCGAGGTACAGGTCGTGCGGCGGGATGCCCTTGGCATCCAGCGCCAGGCTGGTGCCGGAGATGTATTCCAGCTCGTAGAGCACATAATTCTCGCGGCCTACGCCGACCAGCGGGTGATCCAGGAACATGGCAATCGCCGATTGCACAGCGCCCGCCCGCCCGCGAATCGATGTTTCGTTATACAGCGTCTGCTGGTTGCCCTCGGCGGTTTGCAGCACCGTGCTGAGCCGGGCCACATAGTTCGGCGGCAGAATGGGGATCGCGATGAGCAGGGCCACGGCGATCCCCACCAGGTACAGCGGGTTCAGGCGCTTATAGATTGCCACCGCGACCAGCAGGAGCGCCAGCGCCAGCGCATCCCCGCGCGAGTAGGTGAACACAATCGCGGCGATGAGCACGAGCGCACAGCCCCCACCCACCAGGCGCACCAGCACGCGCTTGCCCTCGAACACCAGGTACAGCGCCAGCGGCACCAGGATAATCAGGCTCAGCCCGTAATAGTTCGCGTCGTTGATCGTGCCGCCGGGACGCGGGGCCGCCTGCCCGTTGACGATCTCGGTCGCCCGCGATTGCGCCAGGCCGCTGAATTCGTTCGCCCAGTCGCCGGTCATCGACTGGTAAATGGTGAGCAGCGACAGAATCGTGCCCGCGGCCAGCAGCGCCCAGAGGATACGGCGCAGGCGGCTCCGCGTCGTGGCCGTGTTGATGACAATCAGATACGTGATAAAGTTGCGCACAAACTCGATGATATTGGTCATCACCGGGTCGGTGCCGCGCGCATACAACAGCCCCACGCTGACCATCAACCCGTAGAGCAGCATCCACCACGTCACTTCGTCGGACACCAGCCCCTGCCGGTGGATCACCA
>JAICKM010000424.1 GCA_025927935.1 Chloroflexia bacterium
ACCCCAGCCACAAAATCGCCTACAAAATGGACACGACCGGCCTGCACGAACTGGCGGGCAAGGCCAATATCCCGGCGGACCTGCAGGGCATCCTGGAGAACCCGAACCTGGAGAGCCTGATCGACCAGGTGCTGGCGCTCACCGACTACACACTCGGCCCCAGCGAGAAGGTCGGCGCGTACCAGACCTACCGGCTCGACCTGAAGCCCAAGGCGGGTAGCCCGGCGGAGCAACTGCTGGCCGGAGCCACGGCCACCGTCTGGGTGGACCAGACCACCTGGATGCCGGTCAAGGCCACGGCCACGGCCAGCCAGGGCAGCGGCAACATGGAACTGAGCACGTTCGAGTTGAACAAGGACATCCCGGCGAGCACCTTCCAGTTCACCCTGCCGCAGGGCGGCCACGTTATCGACCTGAGCGGCCTGGCGCCGCGCGCCGTGACGATTGACCAGGCGCGGACCAACGCGCAGCAGGCCGGCTACACCCTGCTCGAGCCGAGCTATGTCCCGGCGGGCAGCACGCTAGTGCAGGTTATGTCGAGCCGCGGCCTTATGGGCAACGGCGCCACGACGATTATGAACTACAGCGGCGGCAGCGCGGCGCCCAACTTCTGGATCAGCGAACTGAACGGCAAGGATGCGCTGGGCATGGGCAAAGGCCAGCCCGACACGTCCGGGCCGGCGCAGACTGTGACCGTCCGCAACACGCAGGGCCACCTCGCCACCCACACCGACCAGAACGGCGGCAGCCCGACGGCGGTGCTCTGGTGGAACGAGCCGGGCACGAAGCTGACTATCGCCCTCGGCGGCCAGATCTCGCAGGACGAACTGCTCAAGATCGCGGCCGGGCTGAAGTAAGCCCCCGCTCTGACCCGGCGGCCCCCCGGTATCCCCGGCGGAGGGCCGCCGATTTGTGTTTGCGCCCCGGCTCATGCAACCATCGCCCCCGCCGAGGCGTATTCCTGTTGTATAGGATGACAGAATCTCGCCTGGCACCGCGCGGTGCCGGGCCACTGGTAAAGGTACAGACGCATGACCGAACTCGCCGACCGGCTCGACCAATCGATCACCGGCGTCGCCCCGCCGATTATCACGATGCAGGGGCTGGTGCGCCGCTACAAGATGGGATCGGGCATCGTGACCGCCGTGGACGGCATCGACCTGACCATCACTTCCGGCGAGTTCGTGGCGCTGATGGGGCCGTCGGGTTCCGGTAAGTCCACGCTGCTCAATCTGCTGGGCGGGCTAGATCGGCCCACGGCGGGCGAGATCATGGTGGACGGGGTGAACCTGGGCCGGGCACGCAAGCGTGATCTGGTGGAGTACCGGCGGCATCGCGTCGGCTTCATCTTCCAGAGTTTCCACCTGCTGGCCCACCGCACGGCGCTGGAAAATGTCGAGGTACCGATGATGCTTAGCGGGCAGGCGCCGGGACCGCGCCGCGAGCGCGCCCAGGCGCTGCTGGCCCAGGTCGGCCTGGCGGCGCGCGCGGGGCATCGCCCTAACGAGCTATCAGGCGGCGAGCAGCAGCGCGTGGCTATTGCCCGCGCGCTGGCAAACGAGCCGCGCATCTTGCTGGCCGACGAGCCGACCGGCAACCTCGACAGCGCCACCGGCGCCGATGTGATGGAACTGCTGCGCGAACTAAATCGGGGCGGCCTGACCCTCGTCGTCGTCACCCACGACCCGCGTGCGGGCGCGTATGCCGGCCGCGTCGTGCACCTGAGCGACGGGCGCGTGGTCGACATTGTGATCCAGACCCCGGAAGCGAGCGAACGATGAGATTTACCGATGTTTTGAGTACGGGCCTGAGCAACCTGGGCCGGCGTAAAGTACGCACCGTGCTGACCTCGATTGGCGTCTGGGTCGGCATCCTCACCGTGGTGACAATGGTCTCGCTGGGTATCGGCATGCAGACGCAGATCACCGATATCATCAAGCAATGGGGCCTGGAGACGGTCTTCGTCACGCCGGTGGTCGAGAACGCACCGCAGGGGGCGTTTAACCCCTACGCCCGCGTGCTGCCGGACAAACCGATCCGCCCCGCCGATCTCGCCGCGTTCGGGGCGCTACCCGGCGTCAAGTCGCTGGAGCCGCACATCGATCTGCCCGACGGCCTCATCCTCTCGTTGACGCTGGCCGGCAAAGACCGGCCTTTCGTGCTGGTCCAGCCCACCTCCGGCGGCGAGAGCATGTTCCGCCAACCGGTCGAATTCACCGCGGGCAGCGCCCTCACCACCGGCGCCGATAGCCGCGGCCTGGTGTTGAGCCAGCGGTATCTGCAAGGGCAGGGTTTTAGCGCCACCCAGCAAGCGGCCCTGGTGGGCCGGCACGTCACCCTGCACGTCGAAGCGCCGCGCGGCGAGAAAGCGGACTTCCCGCTCACCGTGGTCGGCGTCAACACGGCATTTCGCGGCGGGCAGATCGGCACGGCGGATACCCTCGACGTGAAAAAGTGGTGGTTCAACGCGCCCGACATCCTGGAAACCGAGGGCTATTCCGACGTGGCGATCCATACGGCGTCGCTGAGCGACGCGACGCAGGTGTCCAAGCTAGTCGGGGATCGCGGATTCCGCGCGGCCACGTTGCAGGTGCTGCTCGACCAGGTGAACCGCATCTTCCTTATCGTGCAGACCATGCTCGGCTCCATCGGCGTGCTGGCCTTGATCGTGGCTTCCATCGGCATCGCCAACACGATGATCATGGCGATCTTCGAGCGCACGCGCGAGATCGGTGTGCTCAAGGCGCTGGGCGCGTCCAACGGCGACGTGCTGAAGATGTTCATCGTGGAAGCGGGCGCCATCGGCCTGCTCGGCGGCATCTGTGGGGTGATCGGCGGCTGGGCGCTCAGCCGGGTGCTGGACTGGATCATCCACCAGTACATCGCCAGCCTGCAAGTGACTATCACCGCGCCGTTCTTCATCCTGACGCCGGAACTGGTGGCCGGGTCGCTCGTCTTCGCCACCCTGATCGGGCTGCTGGCCGGACTCTACCCGGCGGCGCGGGCCGCGCGGCTCGATCCGCTGGTGGCGTTGCGCCACGAATAGTGCCTCTGGACGGCGCCGGGCGTTAGTTTATTTAGCAACAATCGGTTGAAAATCATACAAAAACGCCGCCTTTTTCCTTGACAACCGGCGGTACCGTTTGGTACTATTAAAAGTAGAAGTCGGAGTTGTCGGTCCTGGTTTTACGTTGTAGTGAGACAATTCTCCTCGCTATACCCCAAATTCGGCAAACCCCGCTTCCGTAGCAACAGGTTGTCAAGCATGCGAAATCGCCGGTCTCCGGAGGGGCGCGTGTGCGCGGCAACTTTCACCGCATCTCAACTGGAGGTTCCACATGGAGCGGGCCCATGGTGTCGTTAAGTGGTTCAACGACAGCAAAGGCTATGGTTTTATCACCAGCCCCACCGGCGAAGACGTGTTTGTGCACTACTCCGCCATCAATGGGGATGGGTTCAAGACCCTGACGGAGGGGCAGGAGGTCGAATTCGACCTGCAGACCGGCCCGAAGGGCTTGCAGGCGCTGAACGTTAGTAAGCTGACCGATATGGCCGGCGCGCGCAACAGTGCTTCAACTGACGCGAGTCCGACGGGCTACTAAGAGCGCCCAGAGCGATAAATCAGAGCTTATCAATGGCGGTAATCCTGTGGGATTATCGCCATTTAGTTTTACAGGCCCGTGGGCGGCGGGGCGAGGTAGTCGCGAACCCAGGCGCTGATGGACGCGGTGGTCGCGGCCAGGGAGCCGGCGCCGGTGTCATAGAGCGTGATCGGGGGCCGCGCCGTGGCGGCGTGCTCGCGGAACCAGCGATTGAAGGCCAGCATGTTGGCGATAAACTCCGGGCTGCCGGCCTGGCGCCAGGCCGGGCGGCTTTGCAGGCGCTCAACGAGGACGGCATCGTCGCAGACGAGCGCCAGGTAACGGATGGCGGAGAAGTAGCGACGACCGGGGAGAGCCTCAAACTGCGCCGGTATGGCGCTGCCGAAGAGCGTCACGGGGCGCCCGTTCTGGCCGATGTCGCGGGCCAGGTTGAGCCAGAGGGCGCGGTAGGCGCGGTAGTTGTCCTCCGGCGTATTGAAGCGCGCATCCCAGAGGATGTCGCTATCCAGCACCACACATTCGGGTAGCTGCCCGACGAGGGCCAGGCAGGCCGTTGTCTTGCCCGCCCCGCTGGCCCCGGTGATGATGAACAGCGGCAGGCGCAGGAAAGGTTGCGCGTGGCCGCAATGGGGGCACACGGCGAACGGTCCCATGGGATCGATTGTTTTTTCTACGGAATAGAGTCCACAAGCGGGGCAAACGTCAAACATAGAGCGGCACGGCCTCCGGTCAGCGGCCCGCACGGCGCAGGGCGACCGCGTAGGCGGCCTCGGCGGCGGCGGCGAGGCGCGACCAGGGGAAGCAGGTCCAGGCGCGCTCGGCGGCGGCCTGACTCAGAACCCGGCGGCGTTCGGGGTCGGCTAGCAGCGCCTGGACCCCGGCGGCCAGGCTCGCCACATCGCCCGGCGGCACCAGCACCCCGCTCGCGCCATGCCCCAGGTACTCGCCCACCTGCCCCACGTTGTGGGCGACCACCGGCACGCCGAGCGCCAGCAGATCAAGCAGCTTGACGGGGCACTTGGCCCGGTTGACCAGCGTATCCCGCATGGGATAGAGCGCCACCGTGCCTTGCGCCAGCAGCGCACCGAGATCCGCGCCTTCGACGCGCCCGCAGACCAGCACGCGCCCGGCCAGGCCCCGCGAATCGGCTTCAGCCGTCAGGCGGTGCTCCTCGCCATGAAACCCCTCGCCCACGACGAGCAGGCACAACCCCGGTCGGCGCGGGGCCAGATCCTCCAGCACGCGCAGCGGCCACTCGATGGGGAACTCCACGAAGCGCGTCCAGAGTAGCAGCAGCGGGTTATCAGGGGACGCAGGAGGCAGGCCGTACATGGCGCGCACGCGCTCGACGGCAGCCGGATCCGCGGCTGCCGCCAGCCAGGGATCGTACTTGGCGTGGTCCACGCCGTTGGGCAGGTAGAAGACCCGCCCGCGAGGCACGCCGAAGCCCCAGAGCTGGGTCTCCAGCGTGCGGCTCGCCACGGTTACCGCGCCGGCCAGCCGGGGCAGCGTGGTCTCCTGCCACTGGAACAGGGCGCGCTGTGGGGCCGGGTAGCGATTGAGCGTGTTCCAGCCACCCCGGCCCTCCCAGTCGTCGGTGTCGAGTACCCAGGGCCGGCGCAAGGCGGCCAGGGCCAGCGCGGCGAACCCGGCGTAAGCCTTCGGCTTGAAGACGTGCACCACGTCGGGACGCCCGCGCAACGCCTCGCGCACCAGCGCGGCGGGCCAACCGGCCACCCCGGCTCCGGGCACGGCGGAGCGCGGCGCCGGTAGCTCCACCACCTCGACGCCGCCCAGGCGCGAGACGCGCCCCGCCGGCGGCGCGCTCGGATCGTCCCACGGCGGCACCACCAGGCGCACCTGGTGGCCGCGGGCGACGAGCGCCTGGGCCAGCGGCAAGGCTCTTGCGCTGGCCGTGCCCTTGGGCCGCAGCCCGAACGGGGCGATGAAGGCCAGGCGCAAGGGCCTGCTAGGCGCGGGCTTCGGCATAAGCGCTCCAGCCTCCCAGGTATTCGCGCAGCCGCCCGTCTTCCAGCGCCCAGATGCGGTCCACCACGTGGTCCAGGAAGTAGCGGTCGTGCGAGATGACGACCACGGCTCCGGTGTAGTCTTCCAGCGCGCGCTCCAGCACTTCGGCGGAGAGGATGTCGAGGTTGTTGGTCGGCTCGTCCAGCAGCAGGCAGTTGGCGCCCGACAGCATCAGCCGGGCCAGTTGCAGCCGGGCCTTTTCGCCGCCGCTGAAGGTGCGTATGGGCCGGCGGCACTGCTCATAGGTGAACAGGAAGCGGCCCAGGAAGCCGACCGCCTGCTGCTCGTACATCGGCTGGGCCTCGCGCAGCATCTCCAGCGGGGTCTGGTCCATGTTGAGCGTCTGGTGCTCCTGCGAGTAGTAGGCCACCTTGATGCTGGGACCGATCCAGACCTCGCCGCTGGTCGGCGCTTCCTGGCCCAGGATCAGGCGGAACAGCACCGACTTGCCCGCGCCGTTGGGGCCGACGATGCCCACGCGCTCGCCCGCGCGCACCAGGCCCTCGGCGTGGCGCAGCACGGTGACCGGGCTGTGGCCGTTGGCCGGGAAGGTCTTGCCCACGCCGCGCAGTTCGATCACCTTCTGCCCGCCGCGCACGCTGGGCCGCAGTTGCAG
>JAICKM010000176.1 GCA_025927935.1 Chloroflexia bacterium
CTCACCAGCGCTTATCTGCGGAACTGAGCGGTAATCGCCGCTAAACGCGAGGGCTTGTCATAAATCATTCAGAGCACGGGGCAAAATCCGGTTTGGTGTAGGAACGCGGCACTGCGTCCATTGGCGCATAAGAGTTATGACCACCTCTTGGCTAGATAGGCGGTTGAGCCTGTTGCACCCCGGCCCCTACACCGTAGACAAACCAGGGTGGTGATTGAGCGGCGGGGCCGGGGTGCGCCGGCCCCGCCAGAGGACGAGAAGCGGCGCTCAGCCGCTGCCCTCTTCCAGCCCGTCGAGCAGCAAAATCTCCGGCTGGCCGACGACGCCCTCCTGCTCGAAGGCGTCGCGCAGAAACTGCGAACTGGCATAGGCGCGCGCCTGCTCCAGCGTGGAAAACTGCTCCATGACGATCAGATCCTCCCGGTCGCCCGCGACCTGGTAGACGCGATAGCGCTTCCAGCCCTCGTGGCGCTTGTACCCGGCGGTCTTATCGTAGGTCTCTTTCCACTTGTTGTAGTTTTGCACCCGGTGGCGCACATGAATCCAGGCCATGCTTATTGCTCCTTTATACTTCATACGGACGTGATTACCAGATCGAACGACGACCGGGGCCGGACATGGGTGAAGTAATAGTCCTCGGCCACATCCCAGCGCCGGTGCCAGGCGTCCATAAAAGGCGCGCCCTCGCGCGCCAGCAACCGCTGCCGCCGCACCGTATCGTCGGCGGCCTCGACGAGGATCGCCAGGTCGATCAGATCGGCGAGTTCGGGGCGTGCGGAATAGACGCCGTCGAGCACAATCACCCGTGCCGGGTCCCTCGTCACGATGTGCGCGGCCAGACCGTGGCCCGCCTGGAAGTCAAACGGATGCCACGCGGCAGGCCGCCCGGCCAGGAGCGGCGCCAATGCCTCGGCCCGCAGGCGCCGCCAGTCGATGACCAGCGCCGCTTTTTCCGCGGGCGACCGTGCGTCCCACTCGGCGTCGGTGCCTCCTGGGTAGAAGTCATCGCCTTCCACCACGGTCGCGTCCAACTGGGCCGCCAGCAACGCGGCGAGCGTGGACTTGCCCGTGCCGCTACGCCCGTCCAGCGCGACCAGCAGCGGCGCCACGCGCCCGGCCATCCGCCACCGGATCTCGTCTACCAGATGGCTCAGACCGGGGTAGGAACATTCGGTTATCTGCATCGCCTGGCTCTAAACAACTTGAACACCTACCTATCGCCCGTTTCCTGGTCTGGAGATGGAAGCATGGTCTGTGCCGCCGTGCCCAGCCGGCGGCGACAGAACCGCGACCCCTGCCGGAAGGGCAAGGGCTGCGAGATTACGAACTAACAACTGGCGCCAGGGTGTTTTACCAGCGCTGCAACGCCCAACTGGCCGGAGTGGTGCCGCCCTGCGTCACGTGGACGGGGTTGCCGGGGAAGGCCAGGCTGGGGTAGCCCTCACGCACGTCGGCGGCGCGCAGGCGGTAGTCGCCCGCAGGCACCACCAGACGATAGGTGCCGTCGGGGTCTAGCTGGAAGTCGGCGTCGCGGGTGAGACCACCCACTTCGCGTGCCCATACTATAGCGGCGGGCAGGGGGTTGCCCATCGCCGCGTCGGTAATGCGCCCGGTGATCAAGCCGCCCTGGGTCAGCGCCCAGTTTGCCGCGATATCGGCGCCCGCCGTTGCGGTGATCGGGTTGGCTGGATAGGCCGTGCGCGGGTAGAGACCGGGCAGGTCGCGGGCGAACAGCCGCCAGGTGCCCGCGGGCACGGTGATCACATAACGGCCCTGCGCGTCGGTGCGCGGCCCGCCGTAGCCCAGCCCGCCGCCGATGCCCCGCGCCCAGACCTGGGCCTGGGCAATCGGTTGGCCGCTCCCTGCGTCGGTAAGCACGCCGTGGATGCGCGCGCCCAGGGCCATGCTGATGTCCGCCGTGTAGGTCGCGCCCACGGTGGTGGTGAGCGGGTTGCCCGCATAGGCCGTGCGCGGATAGCCGAGCCGGTCGTTGCGCGCGTAGACGCCCCAGGTGCCCGCGGGCACGGCCAACAGGTAGTGCCCTGCGGCGTCGGTGAGCGCCACGCCGTAGTTCGGGCCTCCGGGGCCGGGCGCGTTCGCCCAGACGTGGCTGAACGCCAGCGGCGCGTGCGAGGCGGAATCGGTCACGGTGCCGCGGATGATCGCCCCACGCTCCAGGGCCAAGTTCACTGTAACGTTGCTGCCCGTGGTGACGCTGATCGGGTTGGCGGCGGCGGGGGTGCGGTAGTAGCCCTGCCCGTCGGCACGGCCATAGAGGTTCCACGACCCGGCGGGCACGATCACCCGGTACCGGCCCTGCGCGTCGCTCCACCACGACCAGTAGCGCTGCTCGACGGGCGCGTGGGCGATGGCGCGGGCGCCGGCCAGCGGCAGGCCCGTATCGGCGCCGGTGATCACGCCGCTGATCATGCCGCCCTGAGTCAGGCGGATGTCGGCGGTCACGGTCATGCCGGTGCTGACGGTGACGGGGTTGTCGCTGTAGCCGGCGCGCGGGTACATGCCGGGCATGTTGAGCGCGTGGACATTGTACGTGCTGCCACCGGGCACAACGATACGGTAGTAGCCCGCGGCATCGGTCAGCGGCGCACCGAAGGCGAGGGCCAGTGGATCATGCCGCGCCCAGACGCGCGACCCGGCCAGCGGCGCATTGGTCGCCGCGTCGGTGATATGCCCGGCGATCACGCCGCCCCGCGCCAGCGCGAAGTCGACCGTGGTGGTCATGCCGGCGGTGACGGCGACAGGGTTGCCGCCATTCGGCGGGGTGCGAGGGTAGGTATCGGATGGCTTGGCCGCCCAGGCGCCCACCGGCCCGGCGGGCACCACGAGGCGATAATGACCCTGGCTGTCGCTGAGCGTGCCGCCATAGGCGCGCGGCGGCAGCGCCACGGGCACGGCCCACTCGTCCGCGTCCTGGATCGGCGCGTGACTCGTGCTGTCGGTGATCGTGCCAGCCAGCACGCCGCCTTGAGTCAGGGCAAAGCTGACGGTGACACCTCCGCCATCGGCGAGCGTGACCGGCCCGCCGGGCGCCGGCGTCACCGGGTACATCTGGTCGGGCGCCGCCGCGACCACGTTATAGCTCCCAGCGGGCACGGCCAGCGTGTAGGCGCCGTCGCCGCCGGTGGTTGTGGCGACATCCGCGCCGCCGCCCACCGGGTGGGCCACCACGCGCGCCCCGGCCAGCGGGCCGCCGCTACTGGTGGAGGTGATGATACCGCTGATGGCCGCCGTCGCGGGGGCGTTAGTCGCCTTGCCCTGCGCGCCCGGCATGGCGAGGCCCGGCCCGCCGTCCGGCCCCGGATCGAGGTCTTCCGGCGTCTCCTCCGACACGTCGTCCTGCGGCTGGATCTCGGACTCGTTATCGCCCTGATCGAAGGCGGGCGGGGTGAGCGTGTTGTAGATCATCTTGGCGAGTTGGGCGCGCGTGGCCGAGGCAAAGGGGCGGAAAGTGCGATCCGCGTAGCCGCTCACCACACCCTGCGCGTTGGCCGCCTCGACGTAGCCCGTGTACCAGGCGCCCGGCGGCACGTCGATGAAGCTGGGCTGGGCCGGGTTGGTCGCGTCCCAGCCCTGGGCCAGGATGATCATCTTCGCCAGTTGGGCGCGGGTCACATCGGCGCCGGGGCGGAAGTAGGCGCCCGGACACGGCTCGTCCGGCCCGCCGCACTGGTAGCCGCTGATGATACCGCGGGCATAGGCGGCTTCGATGGTCTGGTAAAAAGGATGCGCCGCGGGCACGTCGGCAAAGTGCGGCGCGCCGGTGTAGTTCAGCGCCCAGCCGAGCGCGTTGCTGATCATCTTGGTCAGCTGGGCGCGGGTCGTGGCGGCGTTGGGGCGAAACTCGCTGCCGTATCCGCTCACGGCGTGCGCGCAATAGAGGTACTCGACAAACGGATAGAACCAGCTCCCCGCCGGGACATCGGTGAAGGCCATGCCGCACCCGGCGTCGGGCGCGACGGGAGTAGCGGCCGCCGGAGCTGGGGCGCCGGGTAGGGGCGCGGCCTGGGCCACGCCCGGTCCGCTGCCCAGCACGGTGGCGGCCAGCAGACCCAAAATCGCGACCAGCGCGAAAAGACGATTGTTAGGCATCATACAGAACCTCCTTACAACGCTGAAAGGCCAGGGCAGCTTCGCGTCTGCAATGCCGGCGCAGACGCGCGCCATAGGTAAGCGCCGGGAGCCGGCCGGTACGCAACGACCGCTCCCGGCGGAGTGGCCGCCACGCGCTTGGCGCGGGCCGGGTCACTCCTACCTTCGCCATCCTACTTTACCCGTGTAAGGGGCCTGTTATGCCTGTGTAAAATCTGCGTAAAGGGCTGAAATGAGAAGGATTGAATCGAACGGGGCGGGACGGCAATGTGTGTGCTGTCCCGCCCCGTCGTTCATGTTGCGCGATCAGCGCGGGCGCTCGACAACGCGCGTTGGGAGCGGCGGCAGTGGCGCGGTGCGCCTCGCACCAGGTTCGACGCTGAGGTAGGCGTCCAGCGGCGCGGCGGGCGGCACGGTCACGGCGGCGGGCAGGTTGGTCGTGCGCTCCAGGGTCACGCGGGCGGCGCTGCCTTCCAGCGAGCGCGTGGGCGGGGCTTCCGTGTCCGGCGCGGTGGGGGCGGCGAAGGGCACGCTGGGCGGCGCGGTCCGGCGGGCGCGGGCGGGGGCGCGGCGCATCCAGACGGCCACGAGCAAGATGACCAGCAGCCAGAAGACCGTGCTGCCGTCCTGGACCAGCCCGGCCACGGCATCGCGCAGGCCAGCCCAGGCGGTAAGCCAGGCGGGCGGCGCAACCGGCGCGGGCTGCACCACCTCGACCGGCACCGGCGCGGGTGCCGGGTCGGTGACCGGCAGCCGCTGCCCCGTCTGGTTGGCGATCTCGCCCGCCACCAGGTTCACGATCAGGGTATCAAGCTGGCTCACCGTGAAGTTCGAGACATGATGATCCGTGGACACCCCCGGCGCGCCCGACACGCCGTTCTCGTAGGTCAGGAAGACGAACTGGCCCTGCGTGACCTCCGCGAACTGGCGGAAGATGTACTCGCCCTGGTCGTCCAGCCCGCTGGCGCCGATGGGGAAGATCTTGATGCCCGCCTGCACAGCCTCTTGCAGCAAGCCCGTATATTGGTAATCGTTCGCGTAGTCGAGATGCGGCGCGGCATCACCGACCAGGACGATCAGGCGCAGGTGGCGGCCGCTATCGGCGCTCGCCCAACCGGGCAGGTGGATGGCGTCATGGAGGCCGGCGTTCACCGACTCCGGCGTGTCGCCGCCGCCCCCGGCCTGCACATTGGCGAGATTGGCCGCGAACTGGCTCACGGTATCCACGAAGTCCCAGGAGCGTGTGACATAGTCGTCGCCCCGGTCGCGGTAGGCCACCAGGCCAAAGCGCGGCGGGCTGCTGCCCGGCACCTGCTCGATGCGGCTCGCGATGCTGTTCACCGTGCCCTTGATCTGGTCGATCTCGTCGCCCATGCTGCCGGTTGCGTCCAGCAGGAAGACCACGTCCAGGCCCACCGGCCCGCTGTTGTCGGCCAGCTTGGGCAGGCTCACCACCGGCTCAGCGCCGCCCGCCTTGACCACGGTGCGTACCTCTTGCGGCCCGCGGCTGATCACGGCGTCGAACTGGGCGGTCTGCCCGGCGCCCGCCATCTGCGGGAAGAACAGCACCCGGCCGTCGCTCATGGTGCGCCCGTCGAAGACCGTCCGGCCCTGATCGGACAACTGCACGCGCGCCCCGGCCACCGGGTGCTGCGCGCCGTCCACGACACGCACGAACAGCCGCTGCTCCACCGGCAGCGGATAGACCTGCGGCCCCTGATAGTGGTGAATATAGTCGAGGTATTCGCTGAAGCGGGCGTTATCGTCGATCTGCCCGGCGGTGAGCGGCGACTGGTACGTCGCGGGCGCAGGCTGGCCGGAGTGGATCTCGGCGCCGGGCGCGGCGCCGGATGCCGCGGGCGCCGCCGTGGCGCCCGGTAACAGTTTCAGCGCCTCGTCCGCCCCCGCGGCAGAGGGAGGCACCGTATCGGAACTTGTCCCGGCGCCGCCGGTTGCGCCACGCTCAAGCGCCGGGGCTAGCGCGGACGGTTCAATCCCGGCGGGGGCAGCGGCAGCGGTGGTAACAGTGGCCGCCGCCGCAGGGGCCTTGATCTGGGGCGCGGCGGGCGCCCTGGGGGCGGGGGGCGCGGTGGGCGACTCGGCGCCGCAGGCCGCCGTGCCCAGCAGCACGAGAATGAGTAAGGCAAGCGTGCCGAAAGTGGAAAGCCGGCGCATGGGTGGTTCCTTTCTACCGTGTGGCGGCACGCGCCCGGCGTGCACGCCTCGTCGCCAGGCCCCACCGGGTGCTGGCGCTCGCGCGGGTCCCGCGAGTCGCGCTCGCGGGTGTCCCTCCGATAGACAAGGATCCTGGGCCGGCCCCGTATCCTTCTTGCTTCTAATGACGCGCCCCACCCCGCGCCGGTTCCCAATCGGGACAATGAGTTTCGCCGGAGATCGGGCGCGTGCCGGGATGCGTGTACTGGATAGTAGCGCGAAGGAGGAACAGGGGCGATGGGTAGATTTTCGGCGGCGATGCGCGGATTGCTGATGCTGGGCGCCGCCCTGGTGCTGGCCGGCTGTGGGGCCGAAAGCGCAGCGCCGAGTAGTGGCGCATCGGCCCCGGCCCTGACCCCGGTACCCACCAGTCCCACCCCGGCCCCCGCAACCGCCCCGGCAGCCTCCAGCGCCTACCTCGTCAGCGCCGCCGAGCTGGTTCCCGCGTTACACGATACCGCGTTGCGCGTCGTGGACATGGGCAGCGGCGATGAGTACGCGGCGGGCCACATCCCCGGCGCGGTGCATATTGATTGGAGCGAGTTGCAGGTGACGGACACGAGCGCGGCCTCGATTGCCGCCTGGCAGGGCACAGTCACGGCGCTGCTCGGCAAGCGGGGCATCAGCGCGCAGGACCGCGTGGTCATCTACGACCACGGCACGCTCTACGGGGCGCGGCTCTGGTGGGTACTCGACCAGTTGGGCCACGCGCAAAAGCAGGTGCTGGACGGCGGCTTCGCGGCCTGGCAGGCGGCGGGCGGGCCGGTGTCCAAAGACGCAGCCGCGCCGCAAGCCGTGACCTACACGGCGCACCCGCAGCCCGCCGTGCTGGCGACCGAGGCCCAGGTGCAGGCCGCGCTGGGCACCGGCGTGCAACTGGTGGACGCGCGCAACCCCGACGAGTACAGCGGCCAGAACACGAGCGGCACCGCCCGTGGCGGGCACATCCCCGGTGCGGTCAACGTGCCCTTCACCACCACGGCGGACGGTGCGCTGTTCAAGACCCCCGACGAGCTACGCACCCTCTTTAGCGCGCAGGGAGTCACGCCGGACAAGCCGGTCATCACCTACTGCTCGACGGGCGTGCGCGGCGCCGTGGACTACTTCGCGCTGCGGCTGGCCGGGTTCCCCGATGTGCGGGTCTACACCGGCTCCTGGGCCGAGTGGGGCAACGACCCGGCGGCGCCCCTGGCGAAGTAGCCCGGTTGTATTATTCGGTCACGAATTCTTCGGCATGCGCGCGGATATAATGGATGCGCAGGGCGTGGGGATCTTCCGCCGTGGCGAGCGACCAGAACTGCCAGTCGAGCGTGCCGAGCGCGCTGAACGCGGCCCAGGCGGCAAAATCCTCAGCGGTTCCGCCCCCGCGGAACCGCTCCAACTGCGGGCGCTCCCGGATATAGGTCGCCAGGGCCGTCTCCAAGGTCGCGGCGTGGCGCTGCGCGCCGATCATTCGGTAGCCATAGAGGGCTTCCACGGCGAACTCGCCCGCCGGGTTCCAGAAGTACTGGGGGAAGCCGCCGTGGCTCACCTCGCTCTCGACCAGCCAGGTGGCGTAGACCATCTGCAAGCCTTCGGGCAGCGCGGGGACAACCACCGCCGCATCTTCGCCGCTCCGGTCGATTGTGCGGAAGATGTAATCCAGCACCGTCTGCTCCAGGTCGGCGTCGGGGGTCGCCTGGAGGATCTCCTCGGTCAGCCCGGCAGGAAGCGGACGATTGAGCAGCGCCGCCAGGCGCTGGGTCACGTCGTCCGCGCCGTCACCATCCATCGCGTTCCTGCCTCCCTTACGGTAATAACTGTCTGGCGCGGCTACCAGTAGCCGTGCCGGTATAACTTATCGGAGTCGGGTGGGAAATAGCGGAAGCGCGGGCCGGCGGCTGCTACCAGCTCACGCCAATCGGCGTGCGGCCCAGGCCGTCCAGGGCGATGCGCACGCCCTCCTGCAACACCCCCGCATAGAACCACATCGTCTGCTCGTGCTTGAGGATCGTCACGTAGCCGTCGATGGTGGCGGTCTCGCCGGGGGCCAGAGTGTGCCCGAAGCCCCAGCGGAAGGGGTAACGGTAGGGCGCACCGCCCGCGTTGCCTTCCCAGTCCAACCCGACCCGCCAGAGGCCCGCCTGATCGACGTAGCGCCCGCCCTCGATGCTGGAATACGAGTCGTTGGTGGTGTAGGTGTAACCGGAGTCGGGGCCTTGCGTGCGGAGGGGCACCTGGCCGGTGTTCTGCACCACCATATGCACATGCAGCTTGCCGCCCAGCATGAGTTGCGGCGGGTCGATCTTGACCGCGAGCAGGGCGATATTCGGTTGCCCGGCGTCGGTGACGGTGAGCGTGCGCCGCGCTTCCACGGCGTTGCCCGCCAGGTCGGCGGTGCGCACCGTCACGGTGTACGGCCCCGCCGGGACGGACTTGCCCAGCAGGTCGGTGCCGTTAAAGGGCACGGTCTGCTCCCCCGCCGGTTGCTGCGCCGGGGCCAGCACCGTCACCGGGTCGCCGCCGGCCCCCTGGAGCGTCACGGAAGTAGTGCTGGTCTGGGCCAGGCGATAGGTGATCTGGGCTACGTCGGCGATGGCGTCGCTATTGGGCGAGATCGTCGCGGGATAGACCTGGAGGTTCTCCAGCCCCGGCGCCGCTGTCTGCGCGCCCTGGATCGTGAAGGGGGCGCTGCTGTCTTGCCGCGCGCCGCCGCCGTCCACGCTGACCGTGAAGCGGTAGCTGCCGTCGGGCAGCACGCGGGCCACCGGCGTGGCGGTGGCGCCAGGTGTGGCCGCGACGGGCACCACGCCGTCGAACAGGACGAAATGCGTGCCCGCGGCCAGTTGCTCCGCTGGGCGCAACACCAGGTCGGAGTTGTCGGGGCCGCCCTGCACATGCAACGTCACGGTGGCCGGGCGACCGAGGGTGTAGGAAAGCTGGATCGGCTCAGTGGGATGCTCTCCGGTGGGCTGCACGGTGCCCGGGTTGGCGCCGACCGCGCTCAGCAAGGCGTTGTTGTTGCCGCAGGCGACCAGCACCCATCCGGCGGCCAGCAGGCAGGCCGCCACCCAGACCCAGGAGACGGCGCGGCTCATCGCGAGGCCCCGACCACCTCGCGCTCCGCGTCCGGGGTCGCCGGCCCGGTCGCATCGGGCACGGTGAGGCGGCCAAAGCGCATCTGGGCAATCGCCAGGGCGATGAAGCCGAGCGCCACCCCGAACCAGAGCGTGGCGAACCGGATGAGCAAGGTCGCCGCCGTGCCCACCGTGGTGGAGATAACGCCCACCGGCAGCCACGGGTGCTGGCCGAAGAAGACGAGCAGGCCCTCGATGCTGCCCTCGGTGGCGCCGAGGCCGCCGGGCAGCAGCAGCACCGACCCGACCAGGGTGGCGGTGCCCATGGCGAAGGAGGCCAGCACCAGCAATTCCCACGAGGCGGGAATACCCATGCCGGTGAGGATCAGGAACAGCGCGATGCACTCGCCCGACCAGGAGACGAAGCCAATCGCCACCGCCAGCACGAGGTTGCGCACGCGCAGCAATTCATACGCGCTGTTATAGAACGCGCGCAGATGGTCCACCCGCTTGTCGAGGAACTGCACCCGGCGCATCAGCGCGCCCACCCGCCCGGCCAGCGCCCGGTTCTGCACCAGGACCGTCGCCACCACGGCGAGGATCACCACCAGCACCATGAACCAGCGCACCAGCGGGTTATCGAACAGAAACAGGCCGACCCCGGCCAGCAACAGCATCGCCAGCCCGTCGGTCATGCGCTCGGCCAGGATGATCGGGGCGGTGGTCGCCACCGGCGTGCCCGTCACCTGCTTGACCAGCAGCGACTTCAGCCACTCGCCCGCCTTGCCTGGCGTGATGGTCATGCTGAACCCGCTGAAGAAGATGATCAGGCTGTCGAGCCACCCAATCGTGCGCACGCCCACCAGGTGCAAATAGAAATGCCATTTGAGGAAGCGCAGCGCATAATTGAAGAGGCTGAACGCCAGGATGATCGGCAACAAACCCCAGGTGAAACTCCGTAAGACCTGGGACAGCTTGTTGTAATCGTTGAGACCGAGGAAGATCGCGTAAACGAGGATCGCAAATGCGACGGAACCCAGGATCTTGTTACGCTGCCGCGCGAGAACGGTCAAAGGTAGCTACTCCAAAGATGCTAAGCTAAGCACGGGTAAAATCAGGCGGAGGTCCGCAATAGCCGATTATACCCGATCGCATGGCTCCGGCGCAAAAATCGGCCCGCCCGCGCCCGGTAGCCGATCCGGTAATGCTGGGATGTAGGGGCCGGTTTGAAACCGGCCCCTACATCCCAGCAGAAGCCCGGTCGCGCCCGGCCTAGCCGTCCGCGCCGCGGACATCGCGCATCAGCAGCGCGACGGTGTAGCCCTGCGCAGCAGCCACCTGGAGCGTGGCGTCGATAAAAACGCCTAGCCCCGCATCGCGGGCGCC
>JAICKM010000225.1 GCA_025927935.1 Chloroflexia bacterium
GGCGGTGCAAGTGCATTCACACGCCATCATTATCAAGCGCGAAGATTCGTTGGACTGGCTGAAACGGCGCGGACAGCTATTCTAAACCGGTGCGCCTCCCGTGTGCGGCGGCGTGCCTCGCTCCTCCTGCGTTGCCGGTACAGATTATGCTCGGATGTGCGTGACGGAGATGGGCAAGGCCCCGGCGACGCGGGAGGTATGGACGATGGCTATCGAAACGGCGCTACGCGTGCAGTTGCTGGCCCGCCACGGCGAACTGGCCCGAGTGGCTCGTGTGCTGGCCGACGCGGGCGTGAATCTGGACGCCGTGGCGGGTCTGGATACCGGCCAGATGAGTGCGGTGGAGTTGCTGGTGGACCAGATGGAGGCCGCGCAACAGGCGCTGAACGCGGCGCATATCAGCGCGGCCAGCGTACCGGTGGCGGTGGCGTGGTTGCCGAACCGCCCCGGCGCGCTGGCGGCCGCCGGCGAAGCGCTTGCGGCGGCGGGGATCAATCTGCGGTCGATCTTCATCATCCGGACGACCGGGGACCAGGATCAGGTTGCTTTCGGTTGTGCCGAGGCCGCGCAAGCAGACGCGATCCTGGCCGGTCTGCGGGACACCTGGTGATCTCCCGCCTCGGCCCGGCCAGGCGCTAGAGCGAGTCCGGCTCGGGCAGGCCGAGCAAGAACTGGAGCGGGCGGTGCAGCCGCCCGGCCCAGTCGCGTTCGTTGTGCCCGGCGTGGCGGAAGCTCTGGTAATAGAGATCGCGGCCCGCCCGGTAGCCGCGGCGCTCCAACGCGGCGTGCATGTTCCGCGCGGCCAGGAAGTTGTCGCCGGGGCCGCCGCTGTCCACGTAGAACCGGCCTGGCCGCCGCGCCTCGCGGGCCACGCGAGCGAACAGGTTGTCGCGCCAGCCGAACGTGGGCGAGAGGCAGGCCGCCCCGCCAAAGACCTCCGGCCATTGCCAGGCCAGGTAGAAGGAAACCACGCCGCCGAGCGACGACCCCATGACGACGGTCGACTCCGGGTCAGCGGGCAGCGTGCGGTACATGCGGTCCACAGCCGGTTTCAATTCTTGCACCAACCAGCGGCCATAGTCCTCGTAGCCGGGACGGGTATACTCGGCCATGCGCGCGGCGGGATAGACGCCGATCACGATGGCCGGGCGGACCAGGCCGAGGGCAATCAACAAGTCCATCGTGTGCTGCACGGCCCAGGCATGGCCGGAATACGACTCGTTCGGGAAGAAGAGGTTGGCCCCGTCTTGCATGTAGATGGTCGGGTAGCGGTGGTCGGGCTGCGCGTCGTAATCGGGCGGCAGATAGACGCGCATATAGTGCGACCCTGTGGCCGGGTGCGTGGGGGTCTCCAGCCGGTCGGACACAGTGCCCTGGCGCGGGGCGACGAACTGCGGGTAGAGATCCTGGCCCCCGGACTCCCCGGTCAGGGCCACGTCGTAGCCAGTGGCCCAGATCAGCTTATTGCCCGCGCGCAGACAGGGCTTGGCCGCCCAGTGCCCGGCGCCCAGCGGCAGCCGGAACTCGGCGGTGCTGCCCTCGGCGGACCAGGACGCGGGTTGCAGGTCGTGGTCCCAATCGGCGGACGTGCGCAGGACCATCTGAGCGGCCAGCGGATGATGGACACGTACCGGCCAGTCCGGCTGCGCGGCAGGCGCGCGGCGGGCGGGCGCGGTTGTGCGGCAACGGGTGGATGCGCGAGTATCGAGTGTCATCGGGCCGGCCCCCCCCCGTCAAGGGCCGGCCCTGGCCGGGCGCCCTCGGAGGTCACCTGAGATTGTAGCATTAACTCCTCCTTCAGCGTCCGCACCGGCGCGAATGCAGAGGGCGGCACTGCCCGATCTGCCCGCCGCCGGTGCGGTAAGGTCCCGCGCCCCACCTAAGGAGAAGCAAACTTCGCTCGAATACAGTCAGGAGCCGGTTGTTCTGAGTGGGCGCTTGGGCTATGGTATAAGCATCCATCGTGCCACGGCGGGTGGGGCCTTCGGCGGGCCGACACCCGTGCCAGGGCCGGTTGCAAACCGGCTCCTACAGCGGCGATGTGGTTCTATTACGCATGGGGCGCCGAGTGGGTTGCAGCGGAGATCGGGGTCGGGGCGGCAGGCGCGATGTGCTACGCACTGCAGCGCGATTGATCGCGCCGCTACGCATGGGGGTGCTCAGCGGGGCGCTCATGGTCCACCGCTTGCTGTGCTGCGGGTGGGCGCGCCGGGCCGCGGCGGGCGGATCCGGGTCCATGCAGGGAGGGGAATGGCGCGATGACGGTCATTGTTGCGGGGATGGTGGGGTTGGACCTGATTCCCGCGTTGCCGGCGGATGCGGCGGGGTTGCGCTTCCGGCCGGGGGTGGTGGTGCGGACCGGCCCCGCGCGGATCGCGCCGGGGGGCTGCGTGGCGAATACCGGCACGGCGCTGCACCGGCTCGGCGTGCCGGTGCGGCTGCTCGGTAAGATCGGCGACGATGCGTTCGGGCGCATCGTGCAGGATCTGCTGGCCGGCGTGGGCGACCGCCCGTTGCTGGTGGCGCCGGGGGAGACGACAGCGCATAGCTTTGTGCTCAGCCCGCCCGGCCACGACCGCATGATCCTGAACTATCCTGGCGCGAACAACACGTTCAGCGCGGACGACATCGCGGACGATATGCTGCGGGATGCCCTCCTGTTCCACTTTGGCTATCCAACGGCCATGGCCCGCATGTTCGCGGAGTCAGGCCGCTACCTGGTCGAATTGATGGCACGGGCGCGAGGAGCGGGCCTGGTCACTTCGCTCGATATGTCCTATCCCGACCCGGCCTCGCCCGGCGGCCAGGCCGACTGGGGGCAGATCCTGGCGGCGACTTTGCCGCAGGTCGCCGTGTTCATGCCCAGTCTGGCGGAAGCCGTGCTGGTGCTGGCGCCGCATGACAGGGCCGGCGGGGCAGGGAAGGATCTGAGCGCCGAGCAGGTGTCCGCCGAGTATATCAGCCGCCTGGGCGAGCGGATTCTCGCCATGGGCGCGGCGATTGCGATCATCAAGCTGGGCACGCAGGGCGTGTACCTGCGGACCGGGACGCGGGAGCGACTGGCCGCGGCAGGCGGCCGCTCTCGCGTGCCGCTTGACCTTGACGCCTGGGCCGGGCGGGAGCTATGGGCCAACATTTTCGAGGCGCAGGTAGCCGGGACTACAGGCGCGGGGGACGCCACCGCCGCCGGGTTGTTGCTGGGCCTGGTGCGCGGTATGGCGCCCGAAGACACGGTCACGGCGGGCTGCGCCGTGGGCGGGTCCAGCGTCGAGGCGGCGGACGCGGTCAGCGCCATCGGCCACTGGGACGCGACGGCGGCGCGCATCGCCGCCGGATGGCCGCGGCGAGTGGCGGCGCCCGGCGCCGGGTGGCAGCCCACGGATCGCCTCGGTGTCTGGATGGGACCGGCAGACACGCGGAGGCGGGAATAGGCCCGGCCCGCGTACTCGCGGCGGTAATCATGGGCATGTTTCATGCGGCATCCGGGCGGGCCGGGGCTGCTCACGCGACTTTGTCGCCCCGGCCATTGACGAGATTTCGCTAATCGCTGACGCTCAGTAGTGCGCCCACTTTGGTCATTCTGAGCGCAGCGAAGAATCTCGTCTCGTTCGGGTACAAGACGGGACTCTTCGCTGCGCTCAGAGTGACACATATGGATAGTCTATTCAGGAGGATGGACATGGCAATTCCCACGCTACCTTTTGGCCGGCTCGGCCACCAGAGCACTCGCACGCTGTTTGGCGCCGCCGCGCTCGGCTCCGTATCGCAAGCCGATGCCGACCGCACGTTGGACGTGTTGCTGCAATATGGCGTCAATCATATCGACGTGGCGGCCAGTTATGGTGATGCCGAACTCCGCATCGCCCCCTGGCTCAAGCGCTATCGCGACCGGTTCTTCGTCGCCACGAAAACCGGCCAGCGCAAGGCCCAGGGCGGGAAGGAGGAATTGCATCGTTCGCTGGAGCGCATGGGCATCGACCACATCGACCTGTGGCAGTTGCATAATCTCGCCGATCCCATCGACTGGGACACCGCGCTGAGTCCGGGCGGGGTGATCGAGGCGGCGGTGGAGGCCAAGCAGCAAGGGTTGATCGGCGGCATCGGCGTCACGGGCCACGGCTTGCAGATCGCGGCGACGCACCGGCGCAGCCTGGAACGCTTCGACTTCGACTCGGTGCTGCTGCCCTATAACTACATCACGATGCAGAACGAATACTACGCCGAGAACTTCAACGCGCTGGTCGCCACCTGCCAGGAGCGCAACACGGCCGTGCAGACGATCAAGTCCATCGCCTACAAGCCCTGGATGGCCGAGGAGCATACGCGCTCGACATGGTACAAGCCGCTGGAGGACCAGGCGGATATCGACGCGGCGGTGTGGTGGGTGCTGGCGCGACCGGGCATCTTCCTCAACACGGCGGGCGACATCCACTTGTTGCCCCGCGTGCTGGATGCCGCCAGCCGCTTCGACCCCAGCATGACGCAGGCCGATCTGGCCGAGCGGGTGGCGCAGCTGAGCTTTGAGCCGCTGTTTGTGTAGGCGCGCGGACCAACCTAACCCCCGGCCCCATCCCGCGGCGGGAACGGGGAGGTCCGCGCCCCACACAGTGCGGGGCGCGGGGATCGGGGGGTTAGGTTGGTCTCCGGCCCCTACAAGGATCAGGAACCAGAAGGCGGATTGCTACCACTCTTGCCGCCACGCCGATGGGGCTGAGGGGCGTGTTGTTCGCGGCCGACAGGCTGCCCCGCTGCTCCTACCCCTAGACAAGGAACACCCTGTTATGCAAGGCACCACTGAAGACCGCACGCTCAATCCTTTCCCCTGGTACCGCCAGATGCGCGAGACGGACCCGATTCATTTTTACCCGGATTACCGGGCCTGGCAGGTGTTCCGCTATGGCGATGTGTTGCGCGTGCTGTCGGACTCCGCCGTGTTCTCGTCCAATATCAGCGGGGGGAGCGAGCGGCAAGATCCGCTGGCGGCCAGCATCGTCACGACCGACCCGCCGCGCCACCGGCAGTTGCGCAACCTGGTGACCCAGGCGTTCACGCCGCGCGCCGTGGCCGGGTTGGCGGACCGCATTACGACCATCGTCAACGACCTGCTGGATCACGTCGTCGCCAGGGGGCAGATGGATATCGTGGACGACCTGGCCTATCCGCTGCCGGTCATCGTCATCGCCGAACTGCTGGGTATCCCGCAGGAGGATCGCCCGCGCTTCAAAGCCTGGTCCGACGCCGTGGTGGGGGCGAGTATGGGCGGCGGGGGCAATCCACAGGCCGAGATGAGCGCGTACTTTCTACAGATGATCGAGCAGCGCCGCCAGGAAGCGCGGGACGATCTGATCAGCGCGCTGCTGAACGCGCAAATCGACGGCGTGCATCTGACCCAGCGCGAATTGTTGGGTTTCTGCGTGCTGTTGCTCGTGGCCGGGAACGAGACGACCACCAACCTGATCGGGAACGCGGTGCTCAGCCTGGACGAACACCCGGAGGTCATGGCCGAGTTACGCGCCGACCCTGATTTGATTCCGGCGGCCATTGAAGAGGTGCTGCGCTACCGGTCGCCTGTGCAGATGATGTACCGGCGGGCCGCCACCGATGTGACCCTGGACGGCAGGCCCATCCGGGCGGGCCAGATGGTCATGGCGCAGATCGGTTCCGCGAATCGGGACGCGGCCCAGTTCCCCGATCCCGACCGGTTTGATATCAAGCGGACGCCCAACCGGCACATTGCCTTCGGGCACGGCATCCACTTCTGTATCGGGGCGCCGCTGGCGCGGCTGGAAAGCAAAATCGCGCTGACGCTGATGCTGGAACGGTTGCCCGACCTGCGCCGGGTGCCGAGCATCGCCTTGCAAGGCACGGGCAGCCCCATCGTGTATGGCGTGAAGCACCTGCCGGTGACGTTTGGGGCGCCGAGCGCAAACACGGTTGCTAATTAACGCATTTATCTTCCGATCTGTTACCCTTGCCCGGCATTTGCATTGTATTGTGTGGTATACCGTAACGGATCGTTGTATAATTGAACGAGGCTCTTTATAGCGCAGCTATTATAGTATGATCGAACCATTCCGCGTTCTACCCCCGCACTAGCCGCTACGGCCGAGCGCTAAGCCCACCGGAGGATGTCTTCGGGAGCGTTGGATACAGCCTCGCCCGTCTGGAGTAGCCCTCGTCGCACAGGAGCACCGCGATGGCTGATCTACTCAATACGCATCTGGGCCAATACCTGCTCACGGAGGTCATCCGCCGCGGGGGGATGGCGACCGTCTACAAAGCGTACCAGGAATCGCTGGATCGCTACGTGGCCGTCAAGGTGCTGTTCCACGCGCAGGATCCCCAGTTCGCGATGCGCTTTCAGCGCGAGGCGCGGGCCATCGCGCACCTGCAACATCCCAACATCCTGCCGATTTATGACAACGGCGCGCAGGATGGCTTGCTCTTCCTGGTGCTGCAATATATCGAAGGGGGGCTGACGCTGGGCGATATGCTGGGCCAGCCCATGGAGCCGGTCCAGGCGCTGCACCTGGTGGCGCGGGTGCTCGACGCCTTAGAGTACGCCCACCAGCGTGGCATCGTGCATCGGGACATCAAGCCCGGCAATATCTTGATGCCCAGTCCCAACTGGCCCATGCTGGCCGATTTCGGCATCGCCAAGCTGTTGACGGAGGGCGAGGGCCTGAATCTGACCTCGCCCAGCCTGATCATCGGCACCCCCGCCTATCTGGCGCCGGAGCAAGCGCTGGGCCAGCCCATCGACGGGCGCACCGACCTGTACTCGACCGGGGTGGTGCTATATCAGATGGTGACGGGCCGGGTGCCGTTTGACTCCGGGACGCCGGTGGTGGTGCTCACGAAGCAAGCGTACGAGGCGCCGCCGCCGCCGACCCTGTACAACCCCAACCTGCCGGCCACCGTGGCCGTCGCCGTCATGCGCGCGCTGGAGAAAGACCCGGCCAACCGATACCAAAGCGCGGCGGAAATGGCCGCCGCGCTGGATACGATCGCCGCCGATCTGGCGCCGGCCCGGTCCATGCCTCCCTCCGTCCAATCCCCCCCGGTGGCAGGCGTACCGAGTGCGCTGCACAGCCACTACATGGCCGGGGTGCAAGCCTTCGCGGCGCAGCGGTGGGACCAGGCGGTGCAAAGCCTGCGGCAAGTCGTGGCAGTAGACCCAACCTACGAAACGGCCGCCGGGCTGTTGGAAGCGGCGGAAGCCGCATTGCGCACCCCCGGTACGGCCACGGTCGCGCGGAATCCGCCCGTGGCGGCGGCCCCTCCCGAATCCGCCGCGCCCGGTTCTGCCCCGCCCCCTGCAACCGAGGGAACGTCATCTCAGCGCCCTCGCCCTCGGCGGGTAACGGCACCGGGGGGCGAGCCGGCGCCATCCGCAGGGCCGCCAGGCGGCGAGCCGGCGCCCCCTGTGGCTACGCCGCTCGCCGCGGCAGGAACGGGCGCCGAGGTGGCTCCCACGCCCGCGCGCCGCCCGCGCCGCCGTGCGACGGGCGCGGCACCAGCAGGTGGCGGTGTGGACACGCCCGCCGCCGGGACGGCACCCCCGCCCGCGGCGGCATCGGAAGTGGAAACCAGCCCGGTGCCCGCGGGCATGCCGGACCGTGCCCGCCAGGCGGGCGCGCGGGAAGAGAGCGCTGTGGCCGCGGCCCTGCCGGCGCCGTCCGGCGGGGTGTCCGGAACGCTGGATGCGCAGCCGGCGCCCGCGCGGCGCGGCGTCTGGCCCTTCGTCGCCATCGGCGCGGGCCTCCTGGTCCTGGCACTGGCGGTGCTTTTTGGGCCGGGGCTGTTCGCGTCCCGCGCGGGCACGACCGGCACCGGCGGATCGCCGACCACGGGGCCGGCCACTACCATAGCCACGCCCAACGCTGCCGCGACGCTTTCCGCGGTGCCGGTCGTTGTTCCGCCGACAGTGGCTCCGGCGACCGCCGTGCCGACCGCGGTGGCAGCCACAGACACGCCGGTGGCACCCACCGCCGCCCCGACCACGGCGGCGCTCGTGGCGACCACCGACCAGGGCGCCGTGGGCGCGGTGCGCTTCGCCGACGACCGCAAAGAGGTGGATCAACTGGTGATCACGGCCACGCTGAGCACGCTACCGGAGCGGCCGGTGGGCAAGGCGTTGTTCGCCTGGATGGTGGACAGTGCCGGCGGGACAAGTCTGAACCTGGGCCGCGTGGTGCCCGACGACACCGGCCTCTGGAGCCTCACCTATAATGACCCGGAGCAGGCAAACCTGAGCGGGCGCTTCGACGGCTTCCTGATGACCTATGAGCCGCTGGAAACCAATCCCACCACCCCTTCCACCGAGATTGTCCTGCGCGGGCAGTTGCCGCCGGAGGCGCTGGTCCATATCCGCCACCTGCTGTTCTCCTACCCGGATACCCCCCAGCAGGTGGGCCTCGAAGTGGGCTTGCGCGCGCAGGTGGCGGCCCTGGCTCAGCACGCCCAACTCTTGGATGACGCGCAGAAGGCGGGCAGCCTGGCGAAGGTGAAGCTGGAGGCCGAGCAGATCGCCAACCTGATCGAAGGCAACCAGGGACCGGACTTCGGCGATCTGAACAAGGACGGCAAGGTCGACAATGCGGGGGACGGCTTTGGGCTGCTGGTGGGCGGCCCGCAGCCCGGCTATATCCAGGACGCCAAAGATCACGCCGAGTTGTCGGCGAGCGCCCCCGACGCCACCGAGAACGTCAAACAACACGCCGCCGGGGTGCAGGTCACGGCGGAGAACGTGCAGACGCGCGTTACGACGATCCGCGACCAGGCGCTGGCGATGCTCCAGGCGAAGAGTCTCGCGGAGGCCCGGCCCCTGGTCGCCACGACCGTGAAGCTGGCCGGCGAGGCGTTGAACGGGGTCCCCACGGCGAACGGGCAGGTGCTGCCCGTGGCGGACAGCGGCGGCGCCCATACCGGCTATAACGAAGCGCTGCTTATGGCGGTCATGCCGATCCAGGTGGTGAAGTAGGTGAGCGCCGCTCCGCGATGAGTACCCGGCTGCCTACCACGCCCGACGTCGAACACCCCAACACGGAGCCGGAGCATCCCGCGGGGACGCCGCGCGGGCCGCGGCTGGTGATCATTCTGGGCGCGTTGAGCGCGTTCGGCCCGCTGTCCATCGACATGTATTTGCCGGCGTTGCCTGCGTTGGGGCGCGATTTCAGCGCGAGCGCGTCGGAGACACAACTGACCCTGAGCGCGTGCCTGGTGGGCCTGGCCCTGGGGCAGATGATCGGCGGGCCGATCAGCGACGCGCTGGGCCGGCGCCGCCCGCTGCTGCTGGGCGTGGCGGCCTACGCC
>JAICKM010000787.1 GCA_025927935.1 Chloroflexia bacterium
CTGCATCAGCACCAGCAGGTTGTCCGGGTTGATCAGGCCGTGCTCCGGCGAGCGGGCGAAGAAGTAGTCCGGGTGCTGCACCAGGAACTGGTCCAGCGGGCTGCTCCCGGCCACGAACATCGCCAGGGCCGTGCCGCTGCGCCGCCCGGCCCGCCCGGCCTGCTGCCAGGTGCTGGCAATGGTGCCGGGGTAGCCCGCCATCAGGCAGACTTCCAGCGTGCCGATGTCGATGCCCAACTCCAGCGCGTTCGTGCTGACCACAGCACGCACCTTGCCGTCGCGCAGCCCGCGCTCGATCTCGCGGCGCTGCAACGGCAGGTAGCCGCCCCGGTAGCCGCGCACCTTCTCCGGGTCGCGCCGGTGCTGGGTCATAGCCGTGCGCAGGTAGGTCAGCAGGATCTCAACCGCAGTGCGCGAGCGGGCAAAGACGATGGTCTGGATGTCGTTGGCGATGAACTGCCCGGCCAGGTCGGTCGTCTCCAGCATGGCCGAGCGGCGCAGACCCAACTCGCGGTGGACCAGTGGCGGGTTGTAGAGCGCGAAGACTTTGCGCCCGGCGGGCGCGCCGTTCTCGTCGATCAGTGTCAGGTCCGCCGCGCCGGTCACGCGGCAGGCCAGTTCGCGCGGGTTGGCAATCGTCGCCGACGAGCAGATGAACTGCGGGTTGGAGCCGTAGAACCGGCAGATGCGCAGCAGCCGCCGCAGCACGTTGGCGACGTGCGACCCAAACACGCCCCGGTAATGGTGCACCTCGTCCAGCACGATGTAGCGCAGGTTCTCGAACAGCTTGACCCACTTGGTATGGTGCGGCAGGATGCCGGTGTGCAGCATATCCGGGTTGGAGATGACGATATGCCCGGCGCGGCGGATCACCTGGCGCACATTAGCCGGGGTGTCGCCGTCGTAGGTGTAGGTCTTCACGTCGCGCTCCAGCGCCGTGATCAGGCCGTGCAGCCCGGCCAGTTGGTCCTGCGACAGCGCCTTGGTGGGGAACAGGTAGAGGGCGCGCGCCTGCGGGTCGCGCAGGATCGTATCGAGCACCGGCAGGTTGTAGCAGAGTGTCTTGCCCGACGCCGTCGGCGTGACCACCACCAGGCTCTCGCCGCGCGCCGCCGCCTCGACCGCCCGCGCCTGGTGGCTGTAGAGTTGCTCATAGCCCAACCGGCGCATCGTGGCGACCAGGTGCGGGTGCAACGTGTGCGGGAACGGCGCCCATTCGGCATCCCGCTCCGGCTGCTCGTGCCAGGCGGTGATCCGCTCCCGGTAGTACGGCGAGGTTTGCAGGTGATCGAGGAGCTGGCTCAGGTTCATGGCAGGGCCATCTCAGGGCTTCCCGGCGGGCGGGATCTGCAACGGGCGCAGCCCCGCTTCGATGGTGGCCCGCTCCGCCTCCAACCAGGGCGGCAGGGCCAGGCTTTGCCCCAGCGCCGGGGCCGGTTCGTCCACCAGGAAGCCGGGGTCGCGCGTGGCGATCTCCAGGATATGACCGTCGGGGTCACTGAAGTAGATCGAGCGGAAATACTTGCGGTCGAGAACCGGCGTCACCTGCACCCCCGCCGCCACCAGCCGCTCGCGCCATTGCGCCTGCTCGGCCTCGTCCTCCACGCAGAGCGCGAAATGGTGCGTTTGCCCCTGGCCGATGCGCGCCTCGCGCATGGCGCCGTGCGGGTAGGCGAAGTAGGTAATCAGCGTGCCGGGCGCGCCTTCGCCCACGCCAAAATACCAGTGCGGGATGCTCACGTCGTCATAGTTGACCGTCTTCTTGACCACGCGCATCCCCAGGAGTTCGGTATAAAAAGCCGCCGTGCGCTTGATGTCGCTGCACACCGCGCTGATGTGGTGCAGCCCGGTCAGGCGCATGTCCTCGGTCACGCGGGTAATCGGCTCCGGCCAAGTCTGCGCGCGGATCGCCGCCTCGTCGCGGCCCTTGCCGGTCTGGTCAGGATGCGGCAGCTTGACCTCGCGGCCCAGCGCGTCCTCGTCCTCGTCGGCGGCCATGCCCGGCCAGCGCGTGGCGATCTCCAGGCGGCAGCCGTCGGGGTCGCGGAAGTAGATCGAGTAGAAGTAGCCCCGGTCATACGGCCCCTGCACGTCGATGCCGCGGTCTTGCAGGTAGCGCTTCCACTTCAACTGCGCGTTGGTGCTCTCGACGATCAGCGCAAAGTGGTGGGTGCCGCCGATCCCCGGCCGCCCCCGCCCGGCATCGGGCCACTCGAAGAAGGTCACCAGCGTGCTGGGTGCGCCCAGCGCGTCGCCGAAATAGAGGTGGTACGTGGTGGGCCGGTCGAAGTTGACCGTCTGCTTCACCATCTGCATGCCGAGCAGGCCCACGTAGAAATTGGCCGTCCGTTGCGCGTCCGCGCAAACCAGCGTGATATGATGAATACTTTGGATTTCCATGAACCCTCCCCTGCAACCTGACCTGCTCCCATTATAGCACAAATGTGCCGGTGCCGACCGGCTAGTGATTCATGATCGAGGGCAGTGGAGTACGTGCGGTTCCCGCTATATCGGACTCGCCGCAGCAGGGGCCAAAGATCAATCCCCTTATGATCAGTCATTAACAAGCTCTTAATCAGGAGCTAACGCGGGCGTGGCACAATTTTTGTATATAAGATAGTAATGCGCCGGGAAGTGCGTGATCTCCTGCACTTCCCGCAGTAGACTGATAGACATAATGGGAGGACAAGATATGATCCGTTCATCGTCTATCTCACAGATAAACGCCTTACGGAATATCGTTCTACTGGTCACTGCAGTTGGGTGGAACGCATTTATCATCTATATGATGTACACGGCGGTCCGGGATAATGTTCTCTTTTCGTTCACCGGGATGAGCCTGCTGCCACTGCTTATGGCCGGCGTGGTGTTGTTCCACCACGCGCTCGATGTGGCAGAGTCTGTCTTATACCCCACTCGGCGGCTGCACTAGCCGCCGGGCGCGGTCACAGGGGCGCTGGTGAAACCGGCGCCCCTTGGCGTATCCGCGCAGAAATATGGCGACCGCCAACCGGCCCGAGGCACTCGTCCGCCGCTGCCGCCGAAACCGTCGCCCCGCTCCGACAGCCACCCCCGCCATTCAGAGCCGGCCCCCGTCACCCGCGCCTGTAGGCGCCACTTTCCGACCCGCCCTGGCTGCGATTGGATGTAGTATGGTACACTATAATAGTGAGATCGAGAACTGCGGTTGGCGGCCATGTGCGACCAGCAGTTTGCTATATCAGAAAG
>JAICKM010000288.1 GCA_025927935.1 Chloroflexia bacterium
GTGGGCGAGATCGAGGAAGTGAACGCCTGGGGCAGCGTGCTGATCGATCCCGGCTTTGTCGACGCGGGCGACGTGGACACCGCCGTGGCGATGCTGCGTTTCCGCAACGGCGCGCTGGGCGTGCTCGAAGGCTCCCGGCGCAGCACCTGGGGCTATGATATTCGCACCGAGGTCGCCGGCAGCCGGGCTAAGCTGGTGATCGAAGCGCCGCGCAAGACGCCACTGCTGACGATGCAGGATCTGGGCGTCGCCGAAGACCATTACGAGAGCTTCCCGGATCGCTTCCACGAAGCCTATCGTGCCGAGTTGGAGTTCTTCTTCGCCGGCTTGCGGGCCGGGACGCCGCCCGCGCCGGGCGTGCGCGACGCGCTCGAAACGTTGCGCGTGGCGCTGGCCGCGGCCAAAAGTATGGCCGAGGGCCGGCCCGTGAAAGTAGACGAAATTCAATAGGAGGAAAGTGGTTGATGAAAGTAGCCAGCGCACCCGTCTCCTGGGGCATCACCGAGATCGAGGGTCTGCAAGCGGACCTGGACTATAGACAGATCATGGACGAGATCCAGGCGGCGGGATATGAAGGAACCGAGCTTGGACCCTGGGGATTCTATCCGACGGCGCCCGATGAACTGCGGCGCGCGCTGGCCGGGCGCGGCCTGGCGCTGGTGAGCGCGTTCGTCGATGTGCCCATCCACGACCCGGCGCAGTTCGCGGCGGGCCGCCAGGCGGTGCGCCAGGTCGTGCCGCTGCTCGCCGCACTCGGCGCCCCGACGCTGAACCTCTCGGCGCGGCAGACGCCCGAACGGGCGGCCATCCCGGCCCGCGTGACCGAAGCCGACGGGCTGAGCGCCGGGCAGTGGCAGCAGGCCGGGGCGTATCTCCAGGAACTGGCCGGCATCGCCCGTGACGCCGGCCTGGATGCCACCTTCCACCATCACGCCGGCACCTACGTCGAAACCCCGCAAGAGATCGCGCGCCTCTTCGACGCGGTGGACTCCGACCTTCTCGGGCTGTGCCTCGACACCGGCCACCTCGTCTTCGGCGGCGGGGACAATGCCGCGTTCCTGGCCCGCTACGCCCCCGCCGTGCGGCACCTGCACCTGAAGAACATAGACTCCGCGGTGCTTGAGCAGGTTCGCACCGGCGACATGAACTACCTGCAAGCGATCCAGGCCGGTGTGTTCGCGCCGCTGCAAGCGGGCAGCATCGACATTCCCGCGGTCATCGCGACCCTGCAACGCGCCGGGTACGACGGCTGGATGGTTGTGGAGCAGGACATCGACCGCAGCCAACCCGACCATCCCGATCCCTTGCAAGGGGCAACGGCGGCCCGGCGCTTCCTCCGCGAGACCACGGGCGTGTGAACCGAGATCGCGCCGGCAAGCGCTTCCCATTGCCCTATCGCGCTTTGCGGGGCTTTCCGATGCACGAGAAAGGCCGGACGTTGAGCCGCGGCTGACGGCGGCTTGAGCGGGCGCCAACACTAACGGCCGGCAGCAAAGTGCCGAGCATGGCACGCCGCGTGCTACATCACCCTGTCTGACGGTTCCATGGAAGGATAATTCAACTCAACACTACCGGTTGTTGCTCGTCAGGACTACCCCGGAGTACCGCCGGCCGGCGCCCGGATAGCTATTGGCATTTCCATAAAGCGAGTCAACTTGCATATGATGTCTCTCGAAACAACCACGATCGGCGTCTGTATTCATGGTCATTTCTACCAACCGCCGCGGGAGGATCCGCTCACCGGCGCCATCCCCGATGAGGTGGGGGCCACCCCCTATCGGAATTGGAACGAGCGCATCCACGCCGAGTGCTACCGGCCCAATGCCGAGCTTGGCAACTTTGCCCGCTTGAGCTTCAACGTAGGGCCGACCTTGTTCGGGTGGATGGCGGGCCACGATGCGCAAACCTACCAGCGCATCATCGAGCAAGACCGCGCGGCGGTACGCCGGTTCGGCGTGGGCACCGCCATGGCCCAGACTTACAACCACGCGATCCTGCCGCTCGCCTTACCGCGTGACAAAGTCACCCAGGTGCGCTGGGGTATCGCCGACTTCGAGCACCGCTTCGGGCGCAAACCGCAGGGCATGTGGCTACCGGAAACGGCCGTCGATACCGAGACGCTCGGTATCATGGCCGATCACGGCATTGAGTTCACCATTCTCGCGCCCTGGCAGGCGGACGCCGCGCATTTCGATTCCAGCGAGCCATATCGTGTACCCCTGCCGAATGGCAAGAGCATCACCGCGTTCTTCTATAACCGGGATCTCAGCGGCCGGGTGAGCTTCGATCCGGCCATGACCACCAATGCCGATGCGTTTGTGCTCAACGACCTGCCGCAGCACATCCATCAGGATAAGGCGCGGCGGGGCGAGGCGCAGTTGATTCTCGTCGCCTCGGATGGTGAACTGTACGGCCATCACCAGTCCTTTCGAGACAAGTTCCTGGCCCACCTGCTGAACGGCGCCGGCACCCAGGCCGGCATCGCGCCCACCTTCCCCGCGCGCTGGCTTCAGGAGCATCCGCCGCGGTGGACCATCGGCATCCGGGACAACACCTCATGGAGTTGCCATCATGGGGTCGCCCGCTGGCGCGATATGTGCCCATGCATGCCCGTTAACAGCGCCTGGAAGCGCAATCTGCGCTGCACGCTCGATGAACTGGCCGGCCGGATCGACGCAATCTACGCTGAAACCCTGCAACCGTACATCGCCGATCCGTGGGAGTTACGCCATCGCCTCATCCACGTGGTGCTGGGCCGGCAGAGCGCCGGTGATCTGATACAGGAGTCGGCCAAGCGCCGCCTGCCCCACGAGACGACGACCCGGATTGGTCTGCTGCTGGAGGCGCAGTGGCAGCGCCAGCGCATGTTTACGTCCTGCGGCTGGTTCTTTGACGATTTCGACCGGATTGAGCCGAAGAACAATATCGCCTATGCCGCCCAGGCGATCGCCCTGACCCGCCAGGCCACAGGCGTCGATTTGGCACCCGCGACACGGGCCGGACTGCAACATGTCATCAGTTGGAAGAGCGGGCTGCGCGCCGACGCGACCCTGGATCACTATCTGGCGCGGGCCGTCGAATTGACGCCCAGCGGCGCCCGTGCCCGCGCCACCACAACCAGCCGCGCAGCCGGATATATCCAGTCGCGGCTGCCCATGTGACAGATTGCCGGCGGCCGCCGGGACCAAGCCAGCCGGTGCGGGCCGGGCGGCCGCAAATGGATCAGCGATGTTCCCCCGGCCGTGCCCGGCTTGACGGATAGGAGGGCCATAATGCCACGCAAGATCGGTCCGCGCCACTTCGAATTTCACGTCTCCCGCCAGTCCCGCGACCGCTACCAGTTCGATCAATCCTTTTTTCAGTTGACCGGTAACGTGATCTTCGCCAACTTCCACGCCGCTCGGGTCTTTGCCCAGCGCATGAACGATAAGCGCGACCTCGTCAACTTTCCCGAGCAGGCGGTCAAGGCGGGCCAGCTCAACGCCATGGGCCTGCTCGACGAGATCGGGCATCTGCTGGTCGACACCTACCGGCAGCAGGTGAACCCTGACGTCATGGGCCAGGCGCTGCTGGCGCTGGACGCCCAGTTCGGCCAGCCGGCGGTCGACGGTGTGCTGGAGCGCTTTGCCGACGAGTTTCCGCCGCTGACCGTATACCGGCGGGAGCGCCCACTGGACGAATGGCTGGCGGGTGACACGAACGGCGTGTCCAATCGGGAGCTGGCGCTGGAAGAGCTGTTGATGCTCTGGCTGGCGAATATGAACCCCGCCTTCGCATCCTTCAGCGAGCTATTTGATGATCAGACTCTGGAGAAGCGAACCGTCTATCCGCAGCTCTTCCCCGCGCTCCAGTCCTTCTTCGCGGGACAGCCGGGCTTCGGGGCGGATGGCGAAAATCTGATCGACCTGCTGCGTGCCCCGGCCCTGGCCGCGCCCCACTCGCTGACGGCGCAGTTGGAGTTCATCCGGCAGCGTTGGGGCTTTGCCCTGAGCAAGTTCCTCTACCGCCTGTTGGGCAGCCTCGACCTTATCCAGGAGGAAGAAAAGATCGTCTTCGTGGGTGGCGGCCCCGGCCCCGCGCTGGTGCCGGAGTTTGGCGAGTTGGAAAGCGATCCGGAGCGCTACACGGCCGATCGCGACTGGATGCCGCGCCTGGTGTTGGTCGCCAAGAACGCCTACGTCTGGCTGGACCAGCTTTCACGCCAGTACGGACGCGAGATTACCCACCTCGACGAGGTTCCCGATGAGGAGCTGGATCGGCTGGCCCGCTTCGGCTTCACCGGCCTCTGGCTGATCGGGCTGTGGGAAAGGAGCCATGCCTCCAAACGCATTAAGCAACTCACCGGCAACCCGGAAGCGGTCGCATCCGCCTATTCGCTGCTCGATTATCAAATTGCCGCCGACCTGGGCGGGGATGCGGCGGTCCAGAACCTGCGCGGGCGCGCCTGGGAGCGCGGCATCCGCCTCGCCAGCGACATGGTGCCCAATCATATGGGCATCGACTCGAACTGGGTAATGGACCATCCCGATTGGTTTATCTCGCTGCCCTACAGCCCCTTCCCTTCTTACAGCTTCAATGGGCCGAACCTGTCCTGGAATGACCGCGTGGGCATCTACCTGGAGGATCATTACTTCGACCGCACCGATGCCGCCGTGGTCTTCAAGCGTGTCGATCACAGCAACGGCGATACCCGCTACATCTACCACGGCAATGACGGCACGAGCATGCCCTGGAACGACACCGCGCAACTCAACTACCTGATGGCGGAGGTGCGCGAGGCCGTGATTCAGACGATCCTCCACGTCGCGCGCCAGTTTCCGGTGATCCGCTTCGATGCGGCGATGACGTTAGCCAAGCGCCACATCCAGCGGCTCTGGTTCCCGGAACCAGGAACGGGGGGCGCGATCGCCTCGCGGTCGGATTTCGGCATGACCAAGCAGCAACTCGACGCGCTGATGCCCCAGGAGTTCTGGCGCGAAGTGGTCGACCGGGCGGCCGTGGAGGCGCCCGACACCTTGCTGCTGGCCGAGGCTTTCTGGATGCTCGAGGGCTACTTCGTGCGCACGCTAGGTATGCACCGTGTCTACAACAGCGCCTTCATGAACATGATCCGCGACGAGGAGAACGCCAAGTACCGCACATTGATCAAGACCACGCTGGAGTTCGACCCGGAGATCCTCAAACGTTATGTCAACTTTATGAACAACCCGGACGAGCGCACAGCCGTCGAGCAGTTCGGCAAGGGCGACAAGTATTTTGGTGTGTGCACCCTGATGATCACCCTGCCCGGCCTGCCGATGTTCGGGCATGGGCAGATCGAAGGCTTCGCCGAGAAATACGGCATGGAATATCGCCGAGCCTACTGGGACGAGCACCCCGATCAGTGGCTCGTCGAGCGGCACGAGCGCGAGATCGTCCCGCTGCTGCACCGCCGCTATCTCTTCGCGGGCGTCGATAATTATCTGCTGTACGATTTCACGAACACCGACGGCGCGGTCAACGAGGATGTCTTCGCCTACTCCAACCGGTTCGGCGACGAACGCGCGCTCGTCGTCGTGCATAACAAGTATGCGACGGCCCGCGGCTGGATCCGCACCGCCACCCCCTACTCCGTCAAGACCGGCAAGGGCGATGAGCGAATGCTGCTGCAACACTCGTTGGGCGAGGGCCTGGCCCTCAGCGGCGAAGATAACACCTACACGATCTTCCGCGATCACGCCACGGGTTTAGAGTACATCCGAGCCAATTTCGACCTGTCCCACCGCGGCCTCTACCTGGAACTGGACGCGTACAAGACGCATGTCTTCCTCGATTTCCGCGAGGTCCACGATAACGAATGGCAACACTACCGCCATCTCACGGACTATCTCAGCGGACAGGGTGTGCCCAGTATCAGCGAAGCGCTACGCGAAACCTTCTTGCAGCCGATCCATGCGCCGTATCGGGAGCTGGTCAACGCCGATCTGGTCCGGCGCATCCTGGCGCAGCGCACGCTCACAGAGGCAACCCAGGCGCCTGTGAACGGGACCCCGCCCGATGGCGGCAGCCCAGCGTTGCAGGACGGCGGACAAAACAAAGCAGCGGCGGACCCCGCCGCGAGCCGGGAGGCACTGCTCGACGAGGTGGAGCAGAAGGTGCTCCGTTTGGCCGAGGAGATCACGGCATACACGGAAGGCACGGGCGACGCGACGGCCCTCGCACAGGAGATACGCATCAAGCTTGAAACGATTCTCCAGCTTGACACCCTGCCCGTGCGCTCCATTTTGCGGAGCATGCCCGATTACGCCGCCGCAGTGGACTACATGCGCGCGAGCCTGGGCGATGAGGAATGGACCTGGGGCGCCCTGCTGGCCTGGCTATTCACCCATCCGTTGGGCAAACTTGTGACGGCTACGGACTTTGCCGGGCAGAGCCGCAGTTGGGTGGACGAATGGCTGCTGCGCAAGATCATCGCGGGGATGCTGCGGGATCTTGGGGCGGATGAGGCTACCGCGGCGCGGGGGGTGCTGCTGGTTGATGCGCTAATCACGCAGCAACGCTGCTTGACGGACGAAGCCGGGGAGCCGAAGGCGGCGTACCATGTCCTCACATCCTGGCTCAAGGATGACGATGTGCGCAGTTTTCTGCAAGTGAACCGCTATCAGAATGTGTTGTGGTACAACAAGGAGGCGTTCGATCAGCTGTTGGGACTGCTGCTCCTGGCCGCCATCGTCGACTCCGCCAGCAAAGCCGGGCACGAACCGGCGGAGATTGCGCAGGAGATCCGCGCGGACTATGCCGTCGTCCGGGCGCTACGGCAGGCGCAGGCCGAGTCGGACTACCGGGTCGAGAAGTTGCTCGCCGCCGCCCAACGCGCGACACCCGCAACTGCGGCGTCTTAGCTTCCGCGGTGGGCGTGGAGAGAAGATCTCCACGCCCACCCGAAAGGCTGCCGGTGATTTGGGCTGAAAGCCGATCTCGGCTGATGCTGTGCGCGTTTCCACCGCAAAGCGGGCGGACGCGGGTAGCAGTAGACGGTAGACGCAACTCCCCATCGCGGGATTAAACCTGGTCCATGTCCGTCTTCTACCGCGGCATACTCGTCCCCTACTGTGAAGGGCCATCCGCAGCGAAAGAGCGGCACAGACGCGGAGCTGTGCAGCACACAACACCAGCCAAAGGAGCATCACGGCATGTTGCGGATTATCCAGGTGGGCATGGGCGGCTGGGGCCGTGACTGGGCCAGGACGGTGTTGCAGCCGGATAAGAACGTGGCCCTCCTGGCCTGCGTGGATGCCGACCCCTCGTCTCTAGAATTGGCGCGCGGGCACCTGGACCTCCCGGCGGATCGTTACTTCGATAGTCTTGCCGCGGCGCTGGCGGCGACCGATGCCGAGGCGGTGCTGATCACGGCCAGTCTGCCGGGCCATGTGCCGCTCGCCGTCGAGGCGCTCCAGGCCGGCAAACATGTGCTGCTCGAAAAGCCCTTTGCTCCTTCGCTGGCCGAGGCGCGGCAGGTGGTCGAGATCGCCGCGGCGTGCCGGCGCGTGCTCATGATCAGTCAGAACTATCGCTTCTTCCCGGCGGTGCAGACGGTGCGCGAGCTGGTCCGTGCGGGCAGCCTGGGGACCGTCGGCGCCGTGGCAATCGACTTCCGGCGCTATGCCAATGGGGCGGCGCCCGCCGGGCACCGCCATTACACGCTGCACCATCCGCTGCTGGCCGATATGGCGATCCATCATTTCGACCTGATGCGCGCGGTCCTGGGCCAGGAACCTATCGAAGTCGCCTGCCGGGCCTGGAACCCGCCGTGGAGCAAGTTCGAGCAGCCCGCCGCCGCCGTCGCCACTATTAACTTCGACGGCGGCGCGGTCGTAAGCTATCGAGGCAGTTGGGTCAGCCCAGGGCCACAGACCGCCTGGGCCGGCGAGTGGCACATGGAATGCGCCGGGGGCGAGATCGCCTGGACGAGCCGCGACAACCGCGGAGCGCGCGTGGATCGCGTAACGGTCCGGCCGCTGGGCCAACGCCCCCGGCGCCTGGAGTTACCCGCGCTCCCGCAGATCGATCGTGCCGGTAGCCTGCGTGCCTTCGCCCAGGCCGTCGCTATGGGCGAGCAGCCTGAAAGCTCCGGCCAGGAGAACCTGGGTAGCATCGCCCTGACGCATGCCGCCATTGCCGCCGCGACTACGGGCGGGCCGATCCGCATGGGCGGCGACAGCTAGCGCGGGAGCGGCGCGCCGCCCCCGCA
>JAICKM010000057.1 GCA_025927935.1 Chloroflexia bacterium
ATCAGTGGCTGATATCCCAGAGAAGTGCAAAAAATAGAAGGCGGCTGTACAGTCATGCCGCGAGCTATACAGCCACCTTCCTTATGTCTCACAGTATAACATGTTGTATATCGATATGCTATGTAAGTTTGCCAAATAATAGCTCACTTAAGAGGATAAATTTGATGCATTTGCACATTCAAAACGTTTGCGCTAAATTTTGACTACCATCTGCTTTGCGATATGGCATTATTTTGTGTAATTGCACAAAAACCTCGGACGATTGCCTAATTGATAGGTGTAGCATGGGCGAGTCCTGTACTCCTAACAGCAACCTGGGATAGAATCAGCCGGACCTGGTGCAGCATCGATCCCGCGCTGGGCTGTAGCTGCGCAAAAACTCGCGCAGCGGTGCGTAGCACATCGCGCCGTACTCGTTTATCGTGAGCGTGTTCCTGGCACCGCAGGTCACTGGATCTTGCACTAGGTAGCGTGCGGACGGGGAGGCCGGGCGAGCAGTTTGGCGATCTGCGCCGCGAGCGACTCCAGGTCGAACGGCTTGGCGATGTAGCCCTCGGCATGAAAACTGGCCGCCTTTTCCGCCGCACGACGGTCCGCCGATACCACCAGCACTGGAATGGTGGCGGTCTCCGGATTCACACGCAGCAGGTGCCCGATCTCGCCACCGTCCATGCCGGGCAGCATGATGTCGAGGAGAATCAGGTCGGGCGGATAGGTCTCCATGAGGCGCCCCAGCATACGGGCGTTGCCGGCGACCTGGACCGCGTAGCCCCGAGCCGTCAAGTCGTCCATCAGGATGTCGCTGATGAAGTAGTCGTCCTCGACGATCAGAATCTGTGCCGGCCGTTGGCCCTCGCCCATTGCGCTGCCCGTCCGTAGTAAAACGTTACCCCCCGCGGTGCGAGGGGTAACAGCAAGTGTGGCTCTATCAACGCCCGGCTCAGGGGCTGGTTATGCCGGGCCGGCCTATTCGGTGGGACTCGCCAGTTCGACGAAGGTGCGCACCCCGGCGCCGGTGGCGCCTTTGCCGGCGTAGGGCACGTCACGCTCATTCCAGCCCGTGCCCGCGATGTCGAGATGCACCCAGGGCGTGGAATCGACAAAGTTTTGCAGGAACAGCGCCGCCGTGATGGTGCCCGCCGGGCGCCCCCCGGTATTGGCGATATCGGCGATGGTGCTCTTGATCTGCTCCTTGTATTCCGGGAAGAGCGGCAACTGCCAGGCGCGTTCGCCCGCGGTGCGCGATGCCTGGAGCACCGTGTCCACCCAGTTTTGCGGCTCACCCATCACGCCGGTCGCCACGTGGCCCAGGGCGATCACCACCGCGCCGGTCAGCGTGGCGATGTCGACCAGCCGGGTCGCGCCGCGCTTGCGGGCCAGGTCCAGGGCGTCGGCCAGCACCAGGCGCCCCTCGGCGTCGGTGTTGAGTATCTCGATGGTCTTGCCGTTGGCGGCGCGGACCACGTCACCCGGCTTGTTGGCCGTACCGCTCGGCATGTTCTCCACGAAGCCGGCCACGCCGATGACATTGGCCTTGGGCTTGAGTTGCGCGATGGCGCGCATGGCCCCGATGACGGCCGCTGCCCCGCCCATGTCATATTTCATGTAGTGCATATCCAGCGCGGGCTTGATCGAAATGCCGCCGCTGTCGAACGTCACGCCCTTGCCCACCAGGCCCAACGTCTCCTTGCTGCCCCGGTCGCCCTTATAGGTCAGGACGACCACGCGGGCGGGCCACTGGCTGCCCAGCGCGACACTCAGCAGCGAGTTCATGCCCAGCGCCTTCAGTTCCTTTTCGTCGAGCACCTGGCAATCGAGGCCGACTTCCTTCGCCATCGCCTGGGCGCGCTCCGCGGCCACCAGCGGGGTCATAATATTCGCCGGCTCTTCGGCCAGTCCTCGGCCAAAGTTAACGCCGTCCGCGATGCGCTCGCCGCGTTCGGCGCCGGCCTGCAACGCCTTCTTGTCCAACTGGCCGCGCACCAGGACAACTTCGGTCAGCTTGCGCTGCTCGCGCTCCTGAGTGCGGTAAAGGTCGGGTTCGAGCGGACCGGTCAGCGCACCGTCCACGATGGCCTGCCCAATCGCCGCCGCGCTGAGGCCGGGCGCATCGAGGGCAAAGGCGACGCGCTTGGCGCCCCGATTACGGGCTGCGCGGGCGCCCGCCGCGACCAGACGGCGCAATTGCAGCACGCTGAACGTCTCGCGGCTGCCGGCGCCGATCAGGAAGATGCGGCGCACCTTCAACGCCCCGGCAGTATGCACCGGCTCCACTTCGTAAAGCGAACCGCGCAACTCCTCGCCCTTGAGCGTGGCGGCCAAGTCCCCACCTAACTTGCCATCCAGGCTCTTCCACGCGGCGGGCAGCGTCGCTTTATCTTCCGTGAACCAGTTGAGCACCAGCGCATCGGCATCGACCTTCTCTAACGCGTCATCGACGACGCGGATTTTAATATCCGCCATGAGTAGAACACTCCTCTTGCGCGACAACTACACAGAATCACAGATCAAATCGGGTGTGCGGGACACGCCTATTAGCATACATCCCGCGATAAAAGTTGTCAACGTTGTCAACAAACACGACAAGGAACTTCGTATCAGATTCTATGCCAGGCCCACGCGGTCCGTGTGCGCCTACCCAATGCGTACCCTGGTGGGCGTGATGCGAATCGGCTCGGTGTACTCACCGGCCATCGAGGCGGGAGTCCAACGCATCTCCGTCAGCTTGGGCATGTATTTCGCGGCATAAGCGGGCAGCGTGGGCGCCACCTGCCCGGCGGATAGCAGTTCCGCCGTGCCCTCGATCAGCAGCACGTCTTCGCCCGTGTCCGTATAGTCCAGACCGAGCATGACCGCCGGATTCTGCCGCAGGTTGCGGATCTTCTGGTCCGGCTTGCTGAAGATGAGAATCGTTTGCCCATCCCAGAGGAACCAGACGGGCACTAGGTGCGGGCGGCCGTCGGGGCGCACAGTGCTCAGCCAGATGATAATGTCGTTTTGCAGCCGCTCCAGCGCGTGAACGTGGGCGGGTTTGGCTGTATCGAACAGCGATTGGTCCATGGTACGTGTGCCTCCCAGGAAGTGGCGCGGTGGGCCGGTACAGCGCCGCGCAACCATCAGTATAGCACTGCCACGGGGCGCCGAAGGTGCCGGGCCATACATTCGCCTATCGCGCGATTTCCGCTGCTAGATCGATTGCCCTGCGCCGGATCATGTGCTATGATCGGAGCAGACCCACTTCCGCGCCACTCCAACCCCTTTTCCGGTCGATTTGGACCGCCACGCCCGATGCGGCATATAGTGAAAGGACCCGGCGATGCAATCAGCGAATCCGGACCACGAAGGCGGCAATCCCACAGGCGGCAAGCGCGCGCTGCTAATCGGCGTCGATGCCTATAACTTTGTTAACCCGCTCAGCGGCTGTGTCAACGACATCCTGGCGATCCGCCAGTTTCTGGTGAACCAGGCCGGCGTGCCGCCGGAGCAGGTGACGTTGCTGCTGGCGCCGGGCCGCGATACGCAGATCGGGCCGGACCTCGGCACCGTTCAGCAGCCGACGAAGACCAATATCCTGGCGGCTTTCCAGACCCTGGCCGGCCAGACGGCGCCGGGCGATCAGGTGGTGATCTATTACGCCGGACACGGCGTGCAGATCACCAATCCGCAAAACCGGCAGGAACACATCGGCGCGATTGTCGCGGTGGATGCCCAGGTCAACGGCACCAACTTCGTCATCAACCGCGAGTTGAATGAGGGCATCCAGCGCGTGGTCGGCGCGGGCGCGCAGGTGACGGTCATCCTCGACTCCTGCCATTCGGGCGGCGCGACTCGCGACATCAGCACCGACCCGAACGCTCCCGCCGTGCGCGAGATCGTCCTCGATCCGCAAAAGCTCGACTGGGCAGCGTTCCAGGCCGAACATGGGCTGGATGGCAACGCCGCCGGCGACGGCGACACGCGGGGGATTGCGGGCGGCAGCGGATGGGTGCCGAATCTCGTGCAGGGACAGGAACTGATCGTCCTATCCGGGTGCCGCGACGTGCAGACCTCGCATGAATACACGCCGCCCGGCACCGGCGATCGGCATGGCGCGCTGACCTTTTTCCTGCTCGACGCTTTGAAGAACAGCGATCCGGCCCGCGTGGCCCAATTGCGCTGGCAGGACATCTACCCCGGTATCCGCACGAATGTGCAGAGCGCCTTCGCCGATCAGACGCCCACGCTGGAAGGGCGCGGCGAACGGCCTCTGTTCGGCGGAGCCTGGCAGCCCTACGCTCCCGGCTTCACGGTTAGCGCGAGTCCCGGCGGCAACACGCTCACCCTGGACGGCGGCACGATCCACGGACTAGGCCCCGGCGCGCAGGTCGCCATCTATCCACCCGATACCGCCGACTTCAGCCAGGCCGCCCAGGTAGCGGTGGCCGAAGTGGACAGCGCGACGCCGGTGACAAGCCAGGCCCACATCGTCGGCACCCCAACCGCACCTGTCGCCAACGGCGCGCGGGCCGTCTTAATCAAACCGAGCACGGCCACTCCGCGCCTGGCCGTGAAGCTGACCGACGTGCCCGATGCCGTAGTCGCCGGCATTCGCGGCGTGCAGGGCATCGACGGGTTCGTGGATCTGGCGCCTGCTAACCAGCCGTCCGTGGAGGTGCGCCCGCGTGCAGGCATCGACGGCAAGGATGGCTGGGTGCTGGTCAAGTACACCAGCAACGAAACGGCGCTGGGACCGAACGATGTGATTGCCTACGCTCCGCGCAACATGGAGGGTGCGCGGATCGATCCCGCTAAACTGGGCGAGGCTATCGGTGATGGTTTAGTCCACTGGGCGCGCTACTGGTCCGTCCTAACTCGCCACAACGACGAGCCGCGTCTGCAAGGCGCGGTTACACTCAGCGTGCTGGTCGGCAACGACGACGCCGCGCTGCGCCAGGCGTGGGGCCAGCCGGACCCGCCCATCCGCCAGCCGGACGCGGCGGGGCAGGTGGTGGTGGGCCAGGATGAGGTGCTGTTGCTCAAGGTCAATGTGGCGCCCACCAGTCCGGGTGCGCTGAATGTGGTGATCATGCTCTGCTCGGACGACGGCAACATCGACCTGCTCTGGCCGCCGGAGAACGCGGAAAACGTGCTGCCGCCGGGCGAAGAGCACCAGGTGGGCGTGAACGGCCCCAACCCGTTCCAGTTGACCATCCGCGAGGACCAGTCGGCCAGTCGCTATGTGCTCAAGCTGTTCGCGTCGGATCAGGCCCACCCCTTCGCCACGAACAGTCTGAAACTGGAGGGCACTGTACAGGACGAGATCGACGGCGGCCTGCGCGGCGGAGCGACGCCCTCCCTACCGGGCGTGCTCTGGACGACGGTGGATGTGCCGGTGCTGGTCACCCGGCAACGACCCACCCCATAGCCGGACGCAGCAATCTGCCCACTATAGGGGCCGGTTTCAAACCGGCTCCTACCCGACCTGTCCGCTGTAGGGGCTGGTTTCAAACCGGCCCGCGCCTCACACGATTCAGCGGCCCTTAGAAGCGCAGCGTGCCGTTCGTCAAGGCCAGCAGCAGGCTCAGCACATAACACAGCGTGATAATGCCGATAGCGGGGACGAGCAAGGTGGGACTCAGCAAGCCAGGCCGCGCGGGGCCTGCCCGGCGGCCCTGAACACGGGCGCGAATCACGCCGCCCAGGGCCAGCAACAACAGCAGGGCGGCGCCGCCCAGCAGCAGCGCCAGGATCGGACCGCCGTCCGGCCCTGTCAGGCCGTGACTCACACTCGCGCCCACAAAACCGAGCAGCACCAGCGGCAGCACGGCGATGAGCAGCCGGCCGGGCAGCGCCAGCGCCGGGTTGCGCACGAAGCCGGCTTCATGCACCAGCCACGCGCCGAGCATGCCGCACGCAATCGCGACGATTAAGAGCGGAAACAGAGCGTACATGGAGTTACACCGCGCCGGATAGGCGAAAGGCCAGGAGATGATTGCTCCTGGCCTTTCGCCGTGTTCCTGTGCCGGCTACTCGCGATCCTCGATATCGTCGTCTTCGAATTCGGTTTCTTCCTCCGACTCGTCGGCGTCGATATCGGCCTCGTTCTCGCTCTCAAACTCGCCGCCCAGGTCTTCGTCCTCGTCATAGCCGTACCGGCCGGTGGTCGCCGCAGGCCGATACGCCGCGGCGGCCCCCTTCGACGGGAAGGACTGCCGCCCGCGCATCGAAGGATCCTGGTACGCCTCGCGGATGATGATGGTCAGGCTCCGGTCGCTCACCGTGGTGACGGTGGCCGTGTAGCGGTTCCCGGCATGCATGAAGCGGATGAGCCGGTGGGCCAGCTTCGGCTCGACCAGGCCAAGGTAGGCGCCGTTTTCGGTCTGCACCTGCAACTTGCCGCCGACCAGCACCAGGCTCACCCGGTCGCCGCCGGTGAGCGCCAGCAGAGTCGGCCCGCTGGCGAGATCCGTCAGGTGGGCAAGGCCGGTCTTGCCCGTTTCCTCGATAAAGGTATGCGGGCTGATGCGCTCGCCGGGGCGCGCCGCGGGGCGCTTCGCCACCGCGGCGGCACTTCCCGCGGGCTGTTGGGCCAGCGGCGCCAGGCGCTGCATATTCTTCTGCGCAATCGGGTTGCCGGGAGCCAGCTCGACCGCGCGCTTGTACGCCTCATAGGCTTCACGGTAGTTACCCAACTCCAGTTGCGCCTTGCCCAGGCGATTGTGCGCATCCGCGTCGTTGGGGTCGATGGCGAGGATGGCCTTATTCACGTCCACGGCTTCCGCCCAGCGGCTTGCCATCGCCAGGGCGATGGCCCGTTCCGGTAGAAGACGGCGCACGCGCGCGGTTTCTTCAGGACTGTTCTGAGGCATTGCGGTTACCTCACCTCACTTATCATGCTTTTGCATTAATGCGCCCGGTGGCCTGGTAGGGGGCCACGGTGCGGCACACCACAGTAGAGTGCTCCTGGAGGGGAGCAGGCTTAGTATATACGCAGCGAGAACGGGATTGGTTCCCTAAACACGGCACGCATAAAAGACCCGGCGTCATCCGCCGTGCTGCGTTTGTCCATAGCTAAACGCAGCACGGTGCGCCGGGTTACGGGTGCGCGCCGCCGGGCGGGAAATCGCGCCCGGTCGATCAGGCGCAAACGAGTTCGAAGCGCGTGCCCGGCCCAACCACGGGGGCCGGCTCCGCCAGCTCGCCGGTGAGCGACCAAGGGCCTACCTCGGTGATCCGCACGCGCCGCAGTTCCCCGCGATGCGGGTCCGAGGCCGCGCCGGGGAAGAAGACGATCTTGTTGCCCCGCGTGCGGCCCGTCCACTTCCCCCGCTCGCGGCCCTCGACCAAGACTTCCTGCACCGTGCCGATAAGCGGCGTGTTCAACTCCCGACCGAGGCGTTCCTGCAACGTCTCGATGGTATGCAGCCGGGCCATCTTCTCGTCGTGCGGCACATCGTCTTCCCAGGTCGCGGCGACCGTGCCGGGCCGTGGCGAATAGGCGGCGACATGGACCTTGTCGAAGCGCAACTCCTCCAGCAGATCCATCGTGTGCTGGAACTGATCCGCGCTCTCGCCGGGAAAGCCCACGATGATGTCGGTCGCCATGGTCACGTTGGGGATCGTCTCGCGGATGCGGCGCACCAGGTCGCGATAGTAGCGCAGGGTGTAGCGGCGGCGCATCCGGCGCAGGATCTCCTCGTCGCCTGCCTGCACCGGCAGGTTGATATGCTCGCACGCCTTGGGCAGCGCGGCCACCGCGTCGATCAGCCGCTGGCTCATATCCTTGGGGTGCGAGGTCAGGAAGCGGATCCGGTGCAGCCCGTCGACTTCGTTTACCGCCGCCAGCAGGTCGGCCAGGTCGGTGCGCGGCAGCAGGTCGTGGCCGTAGGTGTCCACATTCTGGCCCAGCAGCGTCACCTCGCGCACGCCCTGGGTGGTCAGCCCGGCCACCTCGCGCACAATGTCGTCGATGGTGCGGCTGCGCTCGCGGCCCCGGCGGAAGGGCACAATGCAATAGGTGCAGGTCTTGTTGCAGCCGTAGATGATCGGGATATAGGCGGCCACCGTGCCTGCCTGCGCCGTCGGCAAGAGTCCTTCCAGCGCCAGCGAAACGCCATATTCCCCCAGGTCGGGCGCGGCGTTATTGGGCAGGCCGACCAGGAAATCGCGCACCGCCGACGGCTTGAAGAACATATCGACCATCGGGAAGCGGCGGCGCAGGGTCGTCTGATCGTCCGTGACCATGCAGCCGGTGAGCGCGACAAACGTGTTGGGCCGCCGCCGTTTCAACCCGGCGATCTCGCCCAGCTTGCCGGCGATGCGCTCTTCCGCGCTGGCGCGCACCGAGCAGGAGTTCAGCACGACAATATCGGCTTCGTCCATCTTCTCCGTCATGTGATAGCCGCGCTTCTCCAGCGCCGCGCCGATGTAGTTGCTGTCGGCAACATTCATCTGGCAGCCGACGGTCCAGAGAAAATAGCTCCGCTCGTCCTGTGCTGTGTTGCTCATCGCCTGATCCTTTTGCGTTCCGCGCTCTCTATATCCCAGAATACTAGAGACAAACTGCCTGCCCCGCCGCGTGGCGGGATTCCACTGGGTAGACGAACAATTATACTGGATAGCCCGCAGTCGCGCAAGGCGCCGGCGGACGGCGCGCCTTTTCGGTGGCACGGTTGATGATGGCCCTGAACTGAGCAACGTTGGATTGACTCTCCCATACGAAAATGGTATAGTGGGCGCGGCAGAAATCTTCCGGTGGCAGCGGGCCGATCCCCTGGGCAAGGGTCGAGCAGACGGCTGCAAAAGACAGGGGCCCAGCCATGACTTCCATGAAACCACGTGACCGCAAATGTTTAAGTTGCCGGCACTATCAGCCCTCACCCCTCTGGCGTAAAGGCTGGTGCCGCAACCCCTTACTCTACGATCCGCAGACCAATCATCTGGTGGAGGCCGAATCGCTGGCCTGTAGCCGGACGTTTATTGATTATTGGGAGCCGCGCGACGGCGCGACGGTCGCCGACAATGCCATCCCGGTGGATGGTGGCCCGCGCCCCGTGCGCCGGGCGCCGTCGATCCCGCTGACGCCGACCGGACCGGGGGGCGCGCCCCTGCGCAGCAGCGCCGTGCCCGCCCCATTGCAACCGCCCGGCAATATCCCGCGCCCGCCACAGTTATCGCTGGTGAAACCGCTGGCGCCGCCCGCGCCGGAAAGCACCCACGAATTGGAGACGGCGCCGCGACCGTTGATCCCGCCGCCGGTCCCGCCCGCGCCGCCAACCACGGCGGAAGAGCAGGTCGCCCTGGCCCACCGCGCCGTCCGCGTGGAGCAAGACTATCCCATGCCGGAGGACCGCAGCCGCATCCAGGCAATCCTGAGCGGCGCGCTGCTGGTCGCCGTGCTCGTGGCCGCCGTGGTGCTGCTCAAGCCGTTCCCCAACCTCGGCGCGCCGGACGTCACGCCCACGGTCCCGATACCCGTCGTGGCGATCATCCCCACGAACACGCCCGTTCCGCCGACGGCGACGCCCGCGCCCACCGCTGTCCCAACCCCGCTGCCCCCACCGGTGATGGCCGTCGGGGCGAATGCCGAAGTGACCGGCCTCAACGGCGGCGGGTTGCGGGTGCACCAGACGGCCAGCCTGAACGGGCGCGTCATCGGCGCGATGAATAACGGCACACGCGTCCAGATCAAGGCCGGCCCGCAGACAGCGGACGGCGTGACCTGGTGGCAGGTCAGCGGATGGGATGCCAAAGGCACGCTCGGTTGGGCCTCGGCCAAGTACCTCAAACCCGTGCGTTAGCAACAGGAGGTTTTGCGGCATGGCAGTTCTGCACAGGGAGAATATCGATATCCAGGTCAACGGCAGCCGCGTCACCGGCTTGATTGTCCGGCCCGAAGGCCAGGAGCCATTGCCCGGCGTGGTGCAAATCCAGGAGTGGTGGGGCATTGAACCGCACGTCGTGGATATGGCCCAGCGGCTAGCCGCCGAGGGTTTTGTCGTCCTGGTGCCCGATCTCTACCACGGCAAGGTTGTGACGGAGCCGGATGAAGCCCAAAAGGCGGTGATGATGCTGCACGGCAATGCGGAACATGCGGTGAAAGAAATCGGCGCCGCCATCAACACCCTCAAGGCCCGCCCGGATGTCGATCCGAAGCGGGTCGGTGTGATGGGCTATTGTGTCGGCGGCTTCCTGACCTGGCTCACTGCCCTGCGCTATGATGACGTGGCCGCAGCCGTCCCCTGGTATGCCGGCGGGTTTGATCCCAGCGCGGAAGACATTGCCAAGCTCCAGGCGCCGGTTCTGGCGATTTACGGCGGGAAAGACCCCAGCATCCCGCCCGAGCAAGTCCAGAAGATCGAAGGGCTGCTGAAGGCCGCGGGCAAGCAGGCCGAAGTCCGTGTGTACCCGGAAGCCGGGCACGCCTTCCTGAATCCTGACCACGGCATGGGCCACGAGGAATCGGCGCGGGACGCCTGGCCGCGCGCCGTGGCCTTCCTCAAGTCGCACCTCACCAAGGGGTAAGCGCGCACAGGTGAGGGGCCGCCCGGCAGCGGGCGGCCCTTTCCGCATCCTGGCGACGGATCGATTCTGCCCTGCGGCCCGTGGGAAAGGAAATGGTGGCCCCCATTCCGAGTTATCTGCTGACGATGCTCGTGTTTTTCAGCAGCGCGTTCGTGCAGGGCGTGATCGGCTTCGGGTTCAACATCCTGACCGTGCCCTTCCTGACCATCCTGGCCGACGCCAAAACCGCCGTTTCCGTGGTCAGCATCCCCAGCCAGATGAACTGTGTGCTGCTGGCGCTGCGCCCGCAAAGCACGCCCGGCGCCCCGTTCGCGTGGCAGCCCGGCCTGTTAGTGCCCATCTTACTCACCGGCGCCGTGGGCACAATAGTCGGCGCCGGCCTGCTGGTAGCGCTCGATCCGTCGCTGGCGCTCACCGGCCTGGGTGGGCTGGTGTTGCTGTTTGTGTTCACCGACGGCGTGCGGCGCAACTGGCAGCCCAACCCGCGCCACGAGCGGCCGCTGGCCCTGGTCGTCGGCCTCGTCACCGGCCTGCTCAGCGGGCTGGCCGGGGTCAGCGGCCCCACCCTGGTGCCCTACCTGCACAGCCGCAAGCTCGACAAGCACCAGTTCGTCACCTATCTGAATATGCTGTTCCTCTGCTTCGGCTGCTACCAGTGGATCGTCTTCTTCTTCCTGGGCCTCTACACCTGGCCACGGGTGCTGGAAGCGGCCGGCTTCATCCCGGCGGCCCTACTCGGCATCGGGCTGGGCGCTCGCGTCCGCAACCGGGTCAGCGCCGCCTTCTTCAACCGCCTGGTGCTGCTGATCCTTTTCGTCACCGGCCTGGATCTAATCCGGCGGGGGCTGCATTTGTTCTACTGATAGGAGCATAGAGATCTTATACAACTGGGGCTGTTGCAATCAGGAATGTCCAGCCAAATTATAAGATCTCCATGCTCCTATCAGTAAGAGCCTGAAGAGCGGACCCCTTGTTAAGATTACCACGGCCTTGCACATCCGGTGCGCGCCGGGCGCCTACCCGGCCAGCGCCCGGCGGACTTCGCGCCAGGAGAGCCGCGTGCCCTGCAACAGGGTCGTGGCGCGGAACAGCCGCGCGGCCGCCGCGATCCCGCCCGCCACGCTCAGGGCCAGCAGCCCCAGGCTCACCGCCACCTGCCACAGCGGCACCGTCGTTACGGCCAGGCGGGCCAGCATCGTCGCGGGCGCCGAGGGCGGGAACAGGCTCAGGAACACGGCCAGGCCCCCGTTCGGGTCCGCGGCGAGGGGGGCCAGCAGGATCAACGGCACCATCGCCAGCATCGTGACCACGCTCGCGTATTGCGAGCTTTCGCGCCGCGATGGGCTGATCGCCCCGATCCCGGCCATCAGCGCCGCGAAGAGGAGGTAGCCGAGGAGGAAGTAGACCACGGCCAGCACCCACACGGCGAGCGGCACATTGATCGTGCCGAGCGCCGAGACAAACGAAGCGCCCGATCCGGTGAGCACGTAGCCCAACCCCATCCAGATCAAAAGCTGGATCAGGCCGAGCGCGCCCAGTCCCAGCACCTTGCCGGTCAACAGTTGGCGGGCCGAGCCGGAGGTCAGCAGCACTTCCATGATGCGGTTCTCCTTCTCTTCCAGCAGCGCCTGCAACAAGATCCCCGATGCCATAAAGATGGCATAGGTCAGTAGCAAGGCGAACCCGGTGACCAGCAACAGGTTTTGCCCGCCCAGATCGCCCGCCGGGTTGCCGCCGCTGGAGGCGGCGGCCAGCGCCACCGACTGGAGTTGCATCGGCTCTTCCAGGCGCAACGCCGTGCGCGGATCATGGTTGGGTAGCAGGTTGGTCAGCAACACCAGGCGCAACACCTGCTGGCTCGTCACCCCATTGCCCGGCTCCACGCCGCGGGTATAGTGGATGATGCGCCCGCTCGCCCGGTAGTCCGCGGGGATCACATAGAAGGCGCTGATGGCATCCGCCGTGAGCGCCGCCCGCCCGGCGGCCTCGTCGGGATACGCCTTGACGAAGCCCGGCGGCAAGACAGCCGGGATGGTGGTGATCGTTCCGCTGGCGTCGGTGTAACCGAAGGGCTGCGCGCCTTGCGCGGTCAGCAGTTGGCTGATCCCCGCCACGCCCTCCTGGCCCAGCGCATCGTTCGAGCGGCCCTGGTTGGAGAGGAACATGATCAGGGCGATGATCAGCGGCACGCCAATCGTCGCCAAGTAGAAGGTCGGTTTTTGTAGGTGGGTCACGAATTCGCGCGCAGCCACCGTCAGGGTCTTATTCATCGTCTCAGGCTCCCCGCAACGCCTGGCCCAATTCGCGCAACCCCAGGCGCTTGCCGTAGCGCAGCATACCAAACCGCATCACCCGCCCGGCAACCCACATCATGCCCAACGCCGCCCCCGCCGTGATCGCCCACGACAACGCAATTTGCTCGAAAGGCACGGTCATGGCGGCCTGGCGCAACAGCAACGTCATCGGCGCAGTATAGGGAAAGAAGCTCAGGCCGAGCGCCAGTGGCCCGTTTGGGTCGGTAATGATGCCGACGAAGAACCAGATAGGCAACGCGCCCAGCAGGCTGAAAATGCCGGAAAGCTGCTGGCCTTCCTGCCGCGCCGTAACCGCCGCGCCCACCGCCGCCAGCGATGCAGCGAAGAGCAAGTAGCTGGGCACGAACAACACGATAATCAGCAGCACCGTGTCCCAGGGCAGCGCCACGCCGGCCAGGAAGGGCACGTAAGCCGCCCCGATCCACAGGGTGAGCAGACCGATCCCCACCCAGACGGCCATTTGCGTCAGCCCGACCAGGCCCAGCCCAATGATCTTGCCGCCCATCAATTCGCCCGGCCGCACGGAGGTCGCCAGGATCTCCATCACCCGGCTCTCCTTCTCTTCGGCCACGCTCTGCATCAGGTACGACCCGGCGATATAGCTCGCCAGGTAGAACAAGAAGGCAAACAGGAACGGCACCAGGACGGCCGCCGCGGGATTGTTGGGCTGTCCGTCCGCCTTCAGGTTCACCGTCTCGTTGATGGGCGCGGCCAGGCGGGGATCGTGGCCGGGAATCGCGTCGAGCAAGCCCTGACGCAGCAGGGTGGTGAAACGATCCTGGCCCACCTGCGGGATCGCCGCCGGCGCATAGCCGGTCACTTTTCCCGTAGTGCGGTAGCCGGCGGGCACGACAAAATAGACATCGATCTGTTTGCCGTCGAGCGCCTGTCGCGCCGCTGTTTCATCCGGGTAGCGGATCGCGATCACGGAGCCGGCGCTGATGCCGCTCCGCGAATCGCCGGGCATCATGACCTGCGCCGGCAGGCCGCTCAAGATGCCCGCTTGATCGACGTAGCCGATGGCCTTGACGTTCTGCGAGTTGATCGTCAGGACGATGATCAGGCCAAACACCAGCACCAGCAGCAGCGGGAACCCCAGGGTGGTCAGCAAAAACGTGCGCCGCCGAACGTGGGTCGCGTATTCCTGCCCGGCGATGATCCAGCGCTTACTCATGGCCCGCCTCCCTGGACGATTCGCCCTGCACGACGCGGACAAACACCTCGTCGAGCGACGGCGTCGCCACCTGGAAGCTATCCACCGTGACAGCGGGCTGTGTCGCCAGCACGCGCAGGATCTCCTGCGGATGCACGCCCGGCTCCAGCATCAACTGCACGGCGCCGTTATGCGGCACCACCTCGCGCACGCCCTGGATCGCGCCGAACGGCCCCGTCCCCTCGACCAGCACGGCGTTGGGCGCGAATTGCTGCTGGACGGCGCGCGGCGTTCCGCGCAACACGATCTCGCCCCGGTTAAACATCACCAGCCGGTCGCACATCTCCTCGACCATCTGCATCTGGTGGGTGGACATCAGGATAGCGCGCCCGCCCTGGCGTAGCGTGAAGATCTGCTCCTTTACCGCCAGGGTGTTCACCGGGTCCAGGCCGGAAAACGGCTCGTCGATGATCACAATCTCCGGCTCGTGCAGGATCGCGGTGCCGAACTGCACTTTCTGTTGCATGCCCTTGGAGAGTTCGCTGATTTTCTTCTTCTGCTGATCGGCCAGCCCCACCCGCTCCAGATAATCCAGCGCGCGCCGCCGCGCCACCGCGCGATCCACACCTTTCAGCATCGCCAGGTAGACCATGCAGTCGAGCACTTTCAGATCGCGGTAGAGGCCGCGATCCTCCGGCAAATACCCGATGCGGTTCTTCTTCTCTTCGGTCATCGGCCCGCCCAGGACTGTGATCTGCCCACTGTCCGGCTTGATCAGGTCCAGGATCATGCGGATCGTCGTCGTCTTGCCGGCGCCGTTCGGCCCCAGCACGCCGAAGATTTCCCCCGGCTCGACGGTAAAGCTCACGTCTTTGACCGCGACCGTGGCGCCGAAAGACTTCGTGACGTGTTCAACAGCCAGTAGCCCCATGAGTAACTCCTTCGCTCGTGGATGGTTGCGTAACCCACCATCCCGCGAGATCGGCGAGATAACCTTTGTGTTTACCCTTTTAGTATAAGGGGGAGTTGTTACACCGCTGGGGCGGAATGGTGCCGGAAGTGTGGCGGTTGACCCGACACGCCCACAGGAGGCAGCAGCGTCCTACTCATATACGTGCGGAGGCCCGGGAAGGGGTGCAAGCGGCGGGAATCACTGGGGCGGGAGCGCGGCACCACCGGGCGCCGCGCGGCGGCGGGTAGGGCTTCCTACCCGCGCCGGAATTCGCGGCTGAAGCGCCACATGCTGAAGGCGGCCAGCACGATACCGATCACGCCCAGCATCAGTGGGTAAAAATAGTCGGGCACCTGCCCACGCAGCATCACATCTTGCAAGCTGAGGATGCCGTGCGTGACAGGCAGCGCGTAGGACAGGACGCGCACCGGTTCCCAGAAGTTGTTCAAGGCCAGGAAGAATCCGCCAAAGAACACCGAGGTCAGCAGGGTCAGCATCGCCAACTGTACGGCCTGGCTTTCCGTCTTCGACAACATCGAGAGGGCAAAGCCCAGGCCCAGGGAGGCAAAAAGCAACAGCGCCAGCGACAGCGCCAGCCAGAGATAGTCGCCCAGCATGGGCACGCCCAACCCGAAAATCGCCAGCGCGATCAGCGCCACCGACAGGAACGCGAGAAAGAGCATGAAGCCCAGATACTTCCCGGTCAAAATCTCGCCGGGGGTGATCGGCGAGACGCGGAACAGTTCAATCGACCCCCGCGTGCGCTCGCGCACCATCGACAGCGCCCCCAGCGTCACGGCGATGTGCTGCAAGAGCAGCGCGATCACGCCCGGTGTGTAGAAGTCAAGGAAGGTGGGGTGCCCGGCGAGGTTGTGCGCCTGACCGAAGAACGGGGCAGCCAGCACATAGGCGTTCATCTGCTGGAACTGATTGGTCAGCCCGCGCAGATCCTGCACGTCTTTGCGCACGGCATCCGTGCGGGCTTGCACGCGCGTGGGGTCCGGCGTGGGCGAGTCCAGCTCTTGCTGCAAGGCAGCCACATCGCTATTCAGACTACGGATCGATTGCTCCGTGCGCGCCAGGTTCTCGCGCTGGGTGGTGTCTGCCGGGGCGCCGGCCACGGGGTCGGTCTGAAGCAACTGGAGCATCAACCCCGCGCTCAGCGCCACGATGCTGGAGTTGGCCTGGACTTCGTTGGCGTCGCCCTGTGCCTGCTGCAACTGGCCGCTGCCGATGTCGTTGCTAATGCGACCCAGTGCGGTGTCCAGGCGGCCCAGCGCGTCGCTGACGTTGCCCGCGCCAGTCTGGCCGCGGCGAAAGGCGTTGGCGACCGTCTCTTTGTTGAGGTCATTCGTGTAGTTGAGCGTGCCTAGCACAATTCGGCCCTCGGCCACCGGGTCGATTTCGTTATAGAAGACCGGCACGATAGCCTGCGCCCCGGCGCCGATCTGCTGCGCGGCGTTGGCCGGGATCTGCACCACAATGTCGACATCGTGCCGGCGCAGCCGGTTTTGCGCCGACTGGAGATCCGTCGTTATGTCAAGAACATCGATGCCCTTGCTGAACTGCTCTTGCAGTGCCGCCTTCTGGGTGATAAAGGCCGGGTCGTTGGGGATGACAAGGATGCCGCGCAGTTTAGGCACCACCCCGGTATAGCCGACGCCGAACAACAGCAAGATGAGAAACGGCCCTAGCAGCAGCGACAGGAGCAGCCGGGGTTGCCGCCAGATCTCCCGCACCTCTTTCGTGACAAACCCGCTGATGCGAATCAGGCGCTTGATTAACGTGCTAAACATTA
>JAICKM010000404.1 GCA_025927935.1 Chloroflexia bacterium
GAGTACAGCGTCTGGCCCTCGAAGCGAACCGCCACGTAGTCCAGATCGGGATTGACCGCCGCGGCGGTGTTGGCCGGCAGCGTCCAAGGGGTCGTGGTCCACAGCGCCAGGTACTCGCCCTCTCGGTCCTTTATCGGCAGCTTGAGGAATACCGATTCGTGCTCCACGTCGCGGTAGCTGTCGATCAGCTCGTGCTGCGACAGCGAGGTGCCGCAGCGGATGCACCACGGCATGACCCGCGTGCCCTCGTACAGCCAGCCCTTCTCCTGGCAGCGCTTGAGGAAGTACCAGATCGTCTCGATGTTCCGGTCGGACATGGTGAAGTAGGAGTTGTCCCACTGCATCCAGTTGCCCAGCCGCTTGGTCTGCTCGGTGATAACCCCGGCGAACTTCTCCACGCGGGCGCGGCAGGCGCGCGAGAACTCGGCCAGGCCGAAGTCCACGATGTCCCGCTTGGAGTTGAAGCCCATGTCCTTCTCGACTTCGACCTCGACCCACAAGCCCTGGCAGTCGAAGCCGTTCTGGTAGCGCAGCCGGCGGCCGTTCATGGCGTAGTAGCGCTGGTAGAAGTCCTTGTAGCTGCGGCCCCAGGCGTGGTGCACGCCCATGGGGTTATTGGCCGTGATCGGCCCGTCGAAGAACGACCAGCGCGGGCCGTTCTCGTTCTGGCGCACCAGTTTCTCAAACGTGCGGTGTTCCCGCCACCAGTCGAGCACCTTGCGCTCGACCGCAGGCGGGTCCCACTTCGCATCCACCGTTCTAAACATGCCCGTTCTTTCCCCCTTGCCGCCAGTGGTCAGTGGTCAGTGGTCAGCGACCCGGCGGCCCTAAAAGCTTGTCACTCTGAGCCCAGCGAAGAGTCTCCGTCGCGGCGCCGTAGTTCGCCGCGGCATCGGTAGGGGCCGGTTTCAAACCGGCCCGCTCGCCCAACACCACCTGGCCTGCCTACTAATCGTCCTGTTTCATCATTTCTTCGCGATAGAGTTCGATATACCCGCAATCCATACATGTCCGCATATGGACGCGGGCCATTGACTGGTTGAAAAAGCTGCCCGCCAGGCCGCCTGCGCCGTGGATCTCAAAGGTGCGGTGCCGCTCGCCAAAGAAAATGGCGACATGGTTGCGACCGCAGCGCGGGCACGGGTCGGGCGGCGCCTCGATAGTATCGTCATCGCCGTCGTCGATCATAAAGTGGGCATCATCGTCCAACTTCCACCTCCTGCGGGTAGCCCGCTCAATGTCCCAGCAGGGCAACGCTTTCTTCGCGCGGGTGCCAGGTCAGGTGCCATTTACCGAAGCGGCGCAGGAGGCGGTGGGCGGTTTCGCCCCGTTCGCGCAACGTCGCGTTTTTGGTTTTGTATTCACCCTTCATTTGTTTGACCAATAGCTCGCTGTCGCTGCGCAGGTCGAGTTCGTAGCCCTTGGGATCGCGCCCGCTGCTCTCCAGCGTGCCGAGGATATACTGCAGCGCCTCCAGCATCGTCTGGTACTCGGCCTCGTTATTGGTCATCATCCCATTATATTCTTTTTGCACCAGATTGGGCTTGCGGCCCGGCGCCATGATCACGAACGATCCGTAGCCGCGGCCCGGGTTGCCCTTGCTGCCGCCGTCAAAGACCACCTGCAACCCGGCCAGAGCCGCGGGCGCCGCCTTCGCTGGAGTCGCGGCCACCGGGCGCTCGACGGCCAGGGGCGTGGCGACCAGCACGCGCAGCGGCCCGCTGCCGGTGTTGATGACATGGTGGCGCTCGCCAGGCGGCACATAGAAAGCCGCGCCCTCGCGCAGCGGGGCCACCGGCGCGCCATCGGGGCCGCGGTACTCGCCCGCCCCGGCCAGCACATAGCACTGGTGCTCCTCCGGGTGGGAGTGAAGCGGGCCGCATCCGCCCGGCGCGATCTCCCACAAATCGAGCGCCAGCCCGGTCTCCGCCGCCGCGGGCGTCAGTTCGCGCACCTGGGCGCCGGTCGCGCCTTCTCCGGCGGCGGCCCGGCTGACTGCGGTGCGCACGTTAATCAACTGCATCATTGCTCCAGACAAAAAAAACGCCCGCCCTTCCCTTCGGAAGGACGAGCCGCCGGCCCGTGGTACCACCTTCGTTGCTCCGGCGTGCCGGAACCCCTTCGCGGAGTGCGAAACACACTCCCGCCCCGGTAACGCCGGGCGAGATCGGCCACGCCTACTACTTGCGGTTCGGGTGGCGGCTCAGGAAGGATTTTCCGCGCCGGTGGTGTATCCCCCTCGCACCAAAAGGGGACTCTCTGCTGACCCGTGCCGCCGCGTACTCGTTTCCGTCATAGCCTTTGCGCGCATTATTAACTTACCGGTTAAGCATACCATAATGCCCAAAGCGGTGTCAATCCGCCGCTAGATTGAAAGCCGCGGGGGCTTGACAAGGACTATTGAGTGGCAGTAAGATAACCGCATAGTGTTCGAGATGGGCGGGCAACCGCTCCAACAGAGGACCAGCCGAGTGATTAGCAAGGCAGCACGCAGCACCACCCTCCTGACGGGGATCCTGCTCCACGGCGATAGCTTTTTTAGCTATTACCGCGTGTACGCCTTTGCGGCGTACCACTACCGCCTGCCGCACGCTCGGATCCCGTAACTCTCGCCTCTCGAATTACATACCGGCTCTTGAGCGTGTGGCCCCAGGTCACACGCTTTTTGTTTGTGTCAATCAAAGGAGGAACCGACGAATGAACGTATTGTTTATGCCAACCCAAGGAGGAACGGACCAATGATTGTCGTGATGCGCGCCGGGGCCACCCCGGAAGATGTGGAGGCGGTAATGACTCGGATTCGGGAACTGGGCTACCGGCCCCACCGCTCGGAAGGCGAGGAGCGGACCGTGGTCGGCGTACTCGGCAACGACCGGCGGGTCGATCCGGGCGAACTGACGTGGATGCCGGGCGTCGAGAAGGTGGTGCCGATCCTGGCGCCGTATAAGCTCGCCAGCCGCGACTTCCAGCCCGCGCCGACTGTCATCGACCTGGCGGGCCTGCAAATTGGCGGCGCGGATGTGGTGCTCATCGCCGGGCCGTGCTCGGTGGAGAGCCACGCCCAGATGTTCGAGGTGGCGGAAGAACTGCAAGCCCTGGGCGTGCGCCTGTTGCGCGGCGGCGCGTTCAAGCCGCGCACCTCGCCATACTCTTTCCAGGGGTTGGGCGAAGAAGGGCTGCGCATCCTGGCCGAGGTGCGGGCCGAGTTCGGTATGGCGATTGTCACCGAGGTGATGGGGCCGGACGAGGTGGAGCTGGTCGGCAGCTATGCCGATGTATTGCAGGTGGGCGCGCGCAACATGCAGAACTACCGGCTGCTGGAAGCGGTCGGGCGGCAGCAGCGCCCCGTGCTGCTCAAGCGCTCGCCCAGCGCCACCCTGGAAGAGTTACTGCTGGCCGCCGAGTATATCCTGGCCCAGGGCAACCCGCACGTGATGCTCTGCGAACGGGGTATCCGCAGCTACGACCCGCTGGTGCGCAACACGTTCGACCTCAACGCCGTGCCGCTGTTGAAGCAGTTGACCCACCTGCCGGTGATCGCGGACCCTAGCCACGGCACCGGACGCCGCGACATCGTTGGCCCGATGGCCCGCGCCGCCGTCGCCGCCGGGGCGGACGGCCTGATCGTGGAGGTCCACGCGCACCCCGAGGCAGCGCTGTCTGACGGCGCGCAATCGCTGCGCCCGGCAGACCTGGCGGCGCTGTTGCCGTCTCTGGAACATGCGGCCCTGGCGGCCGGGCGCAACCTGGCCCCGGTCGCCGCCGCTACACGCTAGTTGCCGGCTACCCATCCGTGTCACTCTGAGCGCAGCGAAGAGTCTCCGTCCCGCCGTGTATGTGACGAGATGCTTCCTTGCGCTCAGCATAGTAAGTTACCGGTAGCCGCCAATTGTCCCTCTGAACGCAGCGAAGAGTCTTACATAGTCCTCAATTGTCACGCTGAGCGCAGCGAAGAGTCTCGTCTCGCGGGGTAAGAGACCGGATACTTCCTTGCGTTCAGCATAACCAGCAGGTTTCGCCGGCCCCTTTGTGTCGGGCGGGGCATCGCCCGGTGCAACCGCCCGACACCAAGGGGCCGGGCGGTTGCCCTGCTGCCAGGGGGAAAGCAGCGACGCCACAGTCTCTGGAGACGGTGGCGTCCGCTGTACAGCGGGGAAGCTCGCATCCGCCAAGATGAGCGAGGTTCCCTGGCGGGTCCGGTAACTGCCAAGAAGACCGGATCCCGTGGGCGGCGAAGCGGTCCAAGTCCGTCGCTACCCTGGCCGGGTGAGGACCGGGAAGTTCCCGATACCAACGCCCCAACCGGCGCCATAGATAATCAAGTGATAGCAAACGGATCTCAATGAGAAGCGCCTGCTGACATAAGGTTAGCAGGCGCTTCTCTATTGGTTCTCTATTGGCGGCCCTGGATTCGCTCTATTTTACCCCAATTTTGCCGATCCGCCCGATTCGGTGCTATTCCGGCTCCTCGTTCTTGATCCGCTCGTATAGCTCGGTGGTCGTCGCCGTGGGCTGGACACCCAGGTCGGCACCCAGCACCTCCTCGCAGATCTGGTACTGCAAGAGCGCCTGGTTGCGCTGGCCCAGCGCGTGGAGGCAGCGCATCACGTAGCGATGGGCGTCTTCGCGATAGTTGTCCTTCGCCAGCATCTTGCGCGCGGCCTGGAGACATTCGTCGTAGCGCCCGGCCTGCAAATACTGCTCACAGAGCCGGGCCAGCATCCGCATATACATTTCGCGCAGGTGCTTGCGGTCATTGTCCGTCCAGTCGTCGTACAGGTTCTCGACCAGATAATCGTCGTGGTACAACTCGGCAGCGGCCTCGTAGGGTGCGACAGCGTCGTCGAAGCGCCCGGCCCGTTCCAGCGTCTGGCCCTGGCGCGAATGATCCACGAAGCGGTCGACATCGGTATTGATCGTCGCCAGCGGGTTAAAGAAGTAGGCGTCGTCGCGGTAGATGATGTAGCCGGGCGTGTCGCCGCTGCCCACGCTCAGCATCTGGCGCAGGCTCGAAATCGCCAGGTGCAGACGGTGCGTGCCGGTCTTGATCTCCACATCGGGCCAGAGCGTATGCAATAGCGCGTCCTTCGAGGTCGGGCGCGAGCGATGGGCCAGCATGAACTTGAAGATGTCGGCGGCCTTGCGGCTCTGGCGCAGGCTGATCTCCTGGTCGCCCACGGCCACGCGGAACTGGCCGAACATCTGGATATACAGAGGCGGCATGGCGGCGGTCGCGGCAGGCAAGGCCGCCTCCGGCAGCAGCGCCGCAGGGTCGCCGCCCGCGGCCAGGGCTAGGCCCTGCACCGTGGGCCAGGAGTCGCGGGCGAACTTCAGCATGGCCTGGAACTGCTGGGTGAGCTTGACTTCTTGCTCCTCCAGTTGCTTGAGCAAGTTGGTGGCATGCTGGCGCATCTGGGTTTGCTGCTGGTACGAGGTCGCCAGTTGCTGGGCCAGGTAGCAGGCCATGGCGAGGGTCGGTTGCTGGGTGCTGAGGGCCAGGTCGTGGGCACGCTGCAAATAAGGCGCGGCGCCCGCCGAGTCGTTGGCATAGAGGTGGGCCAGGCCCAGCAGCCAGCTTGCCCAGCCGGTATAGGTATCGCGTTCCGGCCCGTCGGCGCGCGCCAGCGCGACCCGCGCGGCGTCGCCCGCCGCAGCGGCATCGCCATAGATCAGCGCATTGAGCGCACGCTGGAGCAAGGTGTCAATGTCACCTTGCATCCAGAGGCTGGGAGTAGGCCGGTCGCCGTCAGGCTCCGGGCCATGTCGGGGGTTTTCCACGCTATTTTGGGCACTGAATATGCGGAGCACGGGCCGAGCCGGGCGCTTGCCGCTCTGATCGTCCTCCGGAGGTTTTGGATGTTTCACCGGCAACCCCCCTGGGGTCGAGTTCGAGTTTTAGACAGCCTGGGCCATCAGACCGCTTCAGCCGATTATAGCAGCCCTGGGACGCCCGGTCAAGCCGATCTGGGCCTTCTCTCTAAAACCGCTCTATTCAATCTCTACCGGCCCCACTATCGCAGGCGACAATACACCGGCACGGGCGCCTGATTGGCGCTTGCGCCTTGCAAATTGTAAGAATTATATCGCGAGGGGGGTCCACGGCGGGTGCCTCTTCGTATAATATGACGAACGACACGCCGAATGGTGCTGCCGCTATCCGGCACGCACAGATGCCTGCCCCCCGCAGCGGGGGCCGATTAGAAAGCGGGACGCCTATGTCCGCATCCGAGATGCCGAATCCAGAGCCGCGTGACGCCATGTTCGGGCGGCGCGAGTTTCTTCGCCGCATGGCCGTGTTGGGCGCGGCGGCGCTGGCCGCCCCGGTCCTGGCCGCCTGCGGGGATGAACCCGCGCCCACGGCCCCGTCCCCTCCGCCGACGGCCACAAGCGCCGCCGCGCCCAGCACCGCCACACCGGCGCCGCCCGCTATAGCCGGGGCGGCCACCGCTATGACGGCGCCGGACTCGGCGCCGGTCGAGGTCAC
>JAICKM010000284.1 GCA_025927935.1 Chloroflexia bacterium
GGCGAAGCCCACGGCCATGAACCATTTGGCGGCGGACGGCGCGTGGCTGCTGTCGTCGCCCAGGTGCATCGTCTCGAACATGGCCCAGACGAACAGCGACACCCCGGCCAGCCCCAGCACCGCCGACGTGACCATGACCGCGGCGGCTATGGGGTTGGTGGCGAACGGCTGGCTCAGGAAGCGTAGCACCAGCCCGGCCACCACCAGCACGAACGCCGGGCGCACCAGCGCGGGCCGGCGCAACGGGCGCAGCCAGAAGCGCGTCATCGTGTGGTAGGCGATGCCCATGATGAACAGACCCACCCAGCCGAACATCTGGCTGTAAGCGTGCGCCTGGATCAGCGAGGTCCAGACGGCGCCCAGGTCGGCGCCGAAGCCCATCACGGCCAGGTTGATCGCGCCGAAGGTGCAGCCGATGGTCAGCACGGCGATGAGGGCGCCGCGCAGGAAGGGTTTGTAGAGGTGATTCTGGCGATTCTCGCTATTCCAGCCCGCTCGTCTCGGCGCCGGCGGCTGTTCAGATCGTGCCATGAGAAGGTATAGCCTCGATTCTACGATGAGAGGATGGCGGCGAGGGCAATCGTTGCCGGGATGGCGCTCGCTATCCCGGCCCCGCCCCCGCGCCTGGACCGCGCTTACTTGACAGTCGAGCGCGCGGCCAGGCCCTGCTGCCGCTTGACGATGTCGCGGCCTTGCGGCGTAATGCGATAGATCGGCAAAGTGGTCAGGTTGGGGATCTGCACAATCAGCGGGGGGCGGCCCGCGTGGCCGTGCTGCTCCGGGTGCAGCAGCGCGTTGACCGCCTCGCGGATGTCTTCCTCGGTGTGCTCCACGGCCAGGTAGCGTAACTCGCTGAAACTCAGCGTCATTTTGCGCAACTGCCCCAGCGCGTCATGCAGCAAATAGAGCACTTCCCACTCGACATTGGACAGGTGCTCGGCATCCAGGGGGGGTGTAAACGTCATAACGTCCGCGGCCTCCGTTACTGCCCCGCCCCGCGGCTGCGGGCAAAGGCATAGGCGATCACGCCCAGCGAGCAAAGCACGCCCGCCGCCGAGATCGCCACATAGGTCCAGGTCGTCTCAAGCTGGCCCTGGGCGCTGCTGTTGATCGCCCACTGGAGCAGCACCAATTGCGCGCCGTTGAGCAGCATCAACACGATAATGATCCAGCGGATCACGCCATGGGGCAAGCGGGGAGCACGGCCCAGCATCACTCGGCCCTCCCCACGGCGTACACCGCATTGTCCCGCACCTCCACCTTAATCCCGTTGAGCGGGCGGGGTGGGGGGCCGGCCAGGTTCTGCCCGCTGGCCGGGTCAAATACCCCCTCGTGGCACGGGCAGAAGATGCGCTCCTTATTGGGCTGATAGAGCACTGGGCAGAGCAGGTGCGTGCAGCGCGACTCGTAGGCCACGTACTGGTTGCCCGGCAAGTGGATCAGCACGGCGGGGTAGCTTTCGTCGGGATAGTGAAAGTTCAGCGAGCTACCTTCCGGCACATCGGCCACGGCGGCGATGCGCATCGGCTGCAAAGTGGTCGTGCGCCGGCTCTCGAACGCCGCCTTCAGGGCGGTCGCCAGCGTGCCGGTGAAAAACGCAATAGAGGTCAGCCCCAGGAACTTGAGGAACTGCCGCCGGCTGTTGTTCAGCTCCTCATAGCGGCTGATCGGAAAGTCTTGCTGCCACAACGGGTCGCCGTCAGGCGGCGGATGCGTGACGCGGGTATCGGCCACCTTCTTACTCCTCCTTGAACCCTTCCAGCGCGCTCCAGCCCTGCCAGTCACGCTGCTCCCACCCGGCCCACACGTCGGTGGCGCTCTCGCCGGCGATCTCCTGCTGGCCGCCGGCCAGGCCCACGTTCGGCGCGTACCCGGCCTGGGCCGGGTAATCGAACAGGTGCAAGATCTCGTACTTCTTGGTCTGCGGCGGCGCGAACACATAGACGTTGGTTTCGAGCACCTGGTCGCCGAACTGCCACTGGTTGACCGCCTCGCCGGGGTGCTGGGCCACGATCTCGTCATATTCCCCATAATCGAGCGCCTTAGTCGGGCAGACGGTCGCGCACCATGGCTTCAGATCCCGGCTGGTGCGGTCGTAGCACTGGTCGCACTTCATCATCAGCGCTTGCTTGGCCTGGTACTTCGGGATACCAAAGGGGCAGGCGTAGAGGCAGTTGCGGCAATAGATGCAGCGGTCGGGCAGCGCGCTCATGACGACGCCGCGCTCGTCCACCTTGATGGCATCCGCCGGGCAGACGTTGGCGCAGGGCGGGTTGACGCAGTGCATACAGACCGTCGGGCTGGTCTGCGTCGACCAGTCGGTGTCCAGCGCGTCGATATAGATCATCGAGACCCCACGATGCGTGTCACACTCCTGGCAGGCCGCCATGCACGAGCGACAGCCGATGCAGCGTTGCGGATCCATGAAGAACTTCTTAGCCAATGTGTGCTCCTTTGTGCGAGGGATGGCTGGTCGCGGAAGGGGGGCGCCGCCCCGCACCGCGACCACTCGTCACCACGGTTAAGCGAACTGCTCGCCCGGCATGGTCCGGGGCGGCGAAAGCGGCAGCTCACGCATCGCGTCGCGCGTCACCGTAGCCCCCTCCGGCGCCTTTTCGATGGCTACGGCGCAGACCTTGAACTCCGGGATGCGGCTAATCGGGTCGTAGGCGCGGATCGTCAGGTTATTCGCCGCCTGCCCGCCGCCCCAATGATAGGGGATGAACACCGTATCGGGCCGGATCGTGCGCGTGACCTTGGCCGGCAAAATCATCTCGCCGCGCCGGCTGCGCACCCGCAACAGGTCCCCGCTGTCCACGCCGAACTTCTCGGCGGCCAGCGGGTGGATCTCGACATACGGCTCGGGCGCGTTCTCCACCAGCGCCCCGATGCGCCGTGTCTGGTTGCCGCTGAGATAATGGAAGATCACCCGCCCGGTGGTGTAAAAGAAGGGATACTCGGCGTCCGGCATCTCGGCGGAGGGCCGGTATTGGATCGCGTTGAACCGTGCCTTGCCGTCGGGGAAGTAGAATTTCTCTTCGAACAGCCGCGGGGTGCCCTTGCTCTCCAGGGTCGGGCAAGGCCAGAACACGCCGTCTTGCTCGACGATCTTCTCGTAGGTGATGCCGTAGTAGTCGGCCTTGCCGCCCTTGGAGGCCACACGCAGCTCGTCCCAGATCTCGCCCGCCGAATGATAATTGAACTGCGCGCCGTGGCCGAAGCGCCGCGCCAGGTCGCAGATGATGTCCCAGTCTACGCGCGCCTCGCCGGGCGGGTTGGCCGCCTTGTTGATGCGGATGACCCGGCCCTCGACGTTGGTCGTCGTGCCCTCATCCTCGGCCCAGACGCTGCCCGGCAGGACGATATCCGCGAGTTGCGCGCTCTCCGACATGAAGAAATCGATCACGACATAGAGTTCCAGCGTCTCCAGCGCCTTGCGGATCGCCGCCTGATCGGGCAGGGAGACCATCGGGTTGGAGCAGATGTTGATCATGCCCCGAATCTCGCCCTGGATCATCGGCTCGATCATATCGGTGATCGCTAGTCCCTTCGGCGGGAACTCGGACTCCTGGATGCCCCAGATCGGCGCGATATAGGCGCGCGCCTCGGGGTCGTCATACTTGCGCTGGCCGGGCAGTTGGTCGGCTTTCTGCCCATGCTCGCGCCCGCCCTGGCCGTTGCCCTGGCCGGTCAGCGTGCCGTAGCCGCAGCCAGGCCGGCCGATACGCCCGCTCGCCAGCACCATGTTGATATAGGCCAGCACATTATTGGTGCCCTGGGTCTGGTGCTCGATACCCCGCGCATGGCCCAGGAAACTCGTCTTCGCCGTGCCCCAGATTTCGGCGGCCTCTTCGATGCGCGCCGCCGGGATGCCGCAGAGTGTGGCGACCTTTTGCGGCGTATAGGCTGCCACCAGCGCGGCCGTTTCCTCCCAGCCCACCGTGCGCGTGTTGATGAAGTTGTGGTCGAGCCAGTCATGCTGGATCATCTGCTGCAGAATCGCGTTTGCCAGCGCGGAATCGGTGCCTGATCGGATCTGTAAGTGGACATTGGCTGTGCGCGCGCTGGGCGTCACCCGCGGATCCACCACGATCAGCTTGGCGCCCTTGTCCCGCGCTTCCCAGAGATAGGGCATCGTCAGCGGATGGCATTCGGCGGTGTTGGTCCCCGCCAGGAAAATAGCCTCGGCCATGGCGATGTCGCTCCAGGGATTGGCCGCGCGGTCCACCCCAAAGGCCATATTGTTGCCGTAGGCCGCGCTCACCATGCACAGGCGCCCATTGTAGTCGATGTTGCCGGTGCCCACGGCCACGCGGGCAAACTTGCCCATCAGGTACGACTTTTCCGTGGTCATCGAGCTGCCCGAATAGATCGCCACCGAGTTCTGCCCATGCTGCGCCTGGATCTCGCGGAACCGCCGCACGATGAAGTCCAGCGCCTCGCCCCAGGTGCAGCGCTCCAGCGGGCTGCCCTTGCCGCCGCGTCGCATCATCGGGTAGGTCAGCCGCTGCGGGTGATTGATCTGCTGGTACGCCACCACGCCCTTCGGGCAGAGCCGCTGCTTGTTCACCGGGAAGTTGCGCGGCTCCACGCCGAACACCTTGCCCTCGGCATCCACCTTCAAGTTCATGCCGCACTGCATCCCGCAGAATGGGCAGTGCGTGGGGATCAGCTTAACCGCGTCGTCAGTCGTCGACCAGCCGCTGGTGGACGAATAAATCGGCTGGATTGCGTCGTCCGGGTTCGCCACGCCGGTTACTTCACGATTAATCGCCATGTTAAGTCCTCACTCTTTGCCGCGTCAGGCGCGGGGGATGGGGCGCACGTCCTGCTCGGTATTGCCCGTCACTTCCGGCACGGGGGAAGTGGGGATACTGTATTGCGGCTGCTGAAGATGGCCGGGATTAACCCAGCCGCGCCCGGACAGGCCGGTGTACGCCTCGGCGCGGATCACGCGCTTGCAGCGCGCGCAGTAGTCTTGCCAGTGATGCTGCTCTTGCGGCAGCCAGAAGTTGTAGCCGACCCCGTTGAGGGCCTGCTTCACATCGTCGACCTGGATTTGCATGCCGAACGGCCGTCCGCAACGGGCGCAGTTGCGCATGCCCTGCTCGGTGCCCACGGCATAATAGACTTCGACGCCCAGGCTGGCCGGGCGCTCGATGATGTGGAACAGCTTGCCGAAGGGCAGGTAGAGGAGCAGCATGATTACCAGGAACTGGTGGGTCAGCGTGATCGGCCAGTGCATCCAGCCCTCGAAGAAGAAGTCCACGATGGTCAGCATGATCCCTGTCACCGAGATCGCCATCAGCAGATGCAGCGGCAGCAGGTCGAACAACACGCGCTGCTGTGTTTTCACCGCCCGGTCCTGCCAGCGCCGCCAGTAGGCGATGCTCACGCCGATGATCACCAGCACGGCGAAATAGTCGAGTGCGTGGAAGGTGTTGAAGCCCACCGGCCCCAGCGCGTCCATTGTGATCGTCGGGAAGCCGAGGAGATAGACCCGGTAGGTGCTGCCGCCGATGGCCTCAAAATGCACCCAGCCGAAGGTCAGCGGGAAGGTCACGGCGAAGCTGAGGATCACGCCCCAGAACAGGCACTGGTGCATGATCCAGCGTAGCCGGCTGCGCTGGCTGATGAAGCGCTGGAACAGCAGGTTGCCGATGAAAGCCCGCGGGATCACCCAAAAATAACGGCGCGCGTTGACGGGCTTCAGGAAGAACTGCCAGCTCCGCCGCCACATGGTGCGCGTGCTGGGCCGCATCAGCCAGGTGCCGTAGTGGAAGGCCACCCCGAAGGCGGCAAACAGGCTGGCAATGGCATACCCGGTCAGCGCCGGGTCGTAGAAGGCCAGCATCCGCGATCCCAACAGGATCGCCAGCGCCAGCAGGGCCATGGCGCCCAGCCCGATGAGCGAGGCGCGGATGGTGGTATTCTGGCGGGAATAGAGGGCCGGGGTCGGCGCGATGGGGCGTACAGTCTCCTCCATGATGCTCCTTTCTCGGGGAACCACCGGGCGGCATAGCGCGCTGTCATGTTGCGCGTTCATTATATCAGAGCAAGACGCAAATTCTCGTTGAAATTGGGTGAATATTTCGTGAACGTTTCCCTGCCCGCCTTGTATTGTCGCCCTGCCTACCCTGTCGTGATCTGTAGCGAAACGTTCACCCGGTCTTCACCGTCTGACACCGCCCTGTTTATTACCGCACGCTAGAATTACCCCAGCATTTCAAGGACGCGCTCGGGTGCGCGAATAACTGGGCGCAAGCTCTGCCGGCCAGTTTGCGGACCTATTGGAAAGGAGTGTTTCGTGCAACATTCGGGCCACGAGTATGCGACTCAGGCTGTAAGGCCAGCGTGTTTTGCCGGGGCCGCCTCGCCCGCCGCTACCCGTTGTCCGGCTAGGGCGGCGGCGCTCCGTCCGGCCTAGCGCTCCCGTATGGTGCAGATTATCTTGGCATCGCCGTTCGTCCAATTGCTGCTGTTAGCCGCGGGTTCCGCCGCGGGGCGGCACTTCTTGTTGCGCGGCGGCGAGTCGGCTACGGCCTCGGGCGCCATCGCTATGGCAATCGGCATCTTTGTGCTGGGCGCTTTGCAGCGTCTGCCTGTCCCGGTCGCCACGCTGACGCAGATTCTGACGCTCGAAGGCTTGATCGTGTGGGCCTACATCGCCGCATCCTACATCCGCTCGTATTTCCGGGGCACCTTTCATAACCACACGGACGATCCCGTCGGCTGTTTTGCCGTCGGCACCTGGGTGGCCGGCACCGCCGTGCTGGCCCGCCTGGTCGCCATCGTGCTGCCCGCGTGGCGTCCGCTGGTGCTGGCCCTCGCGGCGCTGACCCTGCTCGTCTGGCTGTGGTATCTCGTGCTGATCATCCGGCGCTACCGGATCATCCTGCATAGCCCCAGCCGGCTGCGCACCACCGGGCGCATCTTGCTGGCGACGGTCAGCACGCAGTCGCTGGTGCTGCTGATCGAGCAACTCTTGCCCGGCCAGGTGCCGGTCCAGGTGGCAGCGGGCCTGATCGGGTTGGGCTACGGGTTTTATGGCCTGGGCTTCGTCCTGATCGTACAGCGCTATCTGCGCCAACCGCATTGGCGGCTGGCCGATGATTGGGATAACACGAACTGCATCTTGCACGGCGCGATGTCCATCACGGCCCTGGCTGCGCTGGAGAGCCGGGCGCTGCCCGACCCGCTCATCATCGCCTCGTGGCTCTGGGCGGCCACGCTGTTCATGATCGTGGAGGTGATCGAAATCGCGCGCCTGCGCGCCCGTGTGCGCGCCTACGGCTGGCGAGATGCTCTCGCTACCTATCAGGTGTCGCAATGGGCGCGCAACTTCACATTTGGCATGTTTTACGCTGTCACGGTGCGCCTGAGTGTGCTGCTGGGTGGGGCGGCGGGGCTAGGCAACGCCGGCCTCTCCGCGCTGCAAGCGGGCATCATCGCCGGGGGCCAATATCTGGTCCTGATCTTGTTATTAATCGAGATCAGCCTGTTTATGTCGCAAAATGCCGGACCGCGGCTGCGTAAGCTGTTCGTGCTCGTGCCGGGCAGGACTGGGGCCGTGGAATCACGAGATTATTAGATGTTTTTCAAGGGGGTACTGCAATGCAAAACTCGCGCCAAGCGTATGTGAACCTCGCGCTGGCAACCCTGGCCTTCGCGGTCGCTTTCGTCGCGTGGAGTCTAATTTCGCCGCTCGCCAGCCAGATCCAGAAGGATTATAGCCTCGACAATACGGCCGTCAGTTTCTTGATCGCCGTGCCGGTCATCCTGGGCAGCCTGCTGCGCATTCCGATGGGTATCCTGACCGACCGCTTCGGCGGGCGCAAGGTGTTTACCGGCCTGCTTCTCTTCACGCTGCTGCCTGTGGCTTTCCTGGGCATGGCCGGGTCTTTCTGGACCTATGTGTTCGGCGCCTTCTTCCTGGGCGCGGCGGGGGCCAGCTTCGCCGTCGGCGTGCCGTTCGTCAATCGCTGGTTCACGCCCGATAAGCAAGGGCTGGCCCTGGGCATCTACGGCATGGGCAATATCGGCACCGCTGTCGCTGCCTTCTCGATGCCCGGCCTGGTCGGCGCGTTCCAGGGCCGCCAGGGCGCTTTCTGGTTCTATCTGGTGCCGGTGCTACTCATGGCCGTGCTCTTCTGGCTCCTGGCCCGCGACGCGCCCGGCATGGTCAAGCCGAAGTCCCTCAGCGACAGCATGGTCCTGTTGCGCACCGAACCGAAAGTCTGGCTGTTTAGCCTGTTCTATTTCTTGACCTTCGGCGGCTTTGTGGCCTTCGCCAACTAACTGACCAAGTTACTGGTCGACTGGTTCCAAC
>JAICKM010000145.1 GCA_025927935.1 Chloroflexia bacterium
ACCTGAGCGGCCAGGAACAACTGGTACAGCCCATAGCCGAAGGCCAGCGGCAGCACATCCAGGATCACATCGTCCGCCGTGTTGTGCAGGTAGCCGTTGACCGACTCGGTAGCCGCGATCATGTTGCCCTGCGTCGCCATGACGCCTTTGGGCCGCCCGGTGCTGCCGGAGGTGTAGATCAACATGCCCAGGTCCGTGTCGCCGGCCGGGCAAGGCGGCGCATCCGCCGGATACGCGGCCAGGGCATCCCAGGCCAGCGGCGTGGTCCGCGGACTGACCGGCCCCTGGCGCTCGCCCACCCAGAGCACCCAGCGCAGCCCGGTGGCCGCGCCCAGCAAATCGCCCGCGTCGCGCACATGGGCGCTGTCGGTGATGAGGGCCACCGGCTCGGCATCGGCCAGGATGTGCGCCAGCCGGTCGCGTTTGGTACTGTAGTGCAGCACGACAAAGACCGCCCCGGCCTTTAGTACGCCGAAGACGGAGATAGCCGTCTCGATGCTGTTGTCCAGCAGGATCAGCACGCGGTCGCCCCGACGCACTCCCGCGTCGATCAGCGCGCGGGCCAGCCGGTTCGCCGCCGTGTCCAGTGCGCCGTAGGTCAGACGGCGCTCCCCACTGACCAGGGCCACGCTGTCGGGTCGCTGCTGGGCGGTCGTTTCGAGGAACCGCTGCGCCGGCATGGCAAGGCCCCTTTAGGCCGCGGGCACCGCCACGGCGGCGCGCTTGCGGACGATGAAGTTGGTCAGGTTGCGCACCGAATCGAGGTTCTCGGGAAGCACTTCCAAATCGTCCACCTGGATATCAAAGGTCGCTTCTAGGAATTGGATCACTTCCAGCATCCCGGTCGAATCGACAACGCCGCTCTCCAGCAGGGAGTCCCCGGCGGGCAGCGCGGCGTCGGGGTCAAAGAGGAAATTGCTGACCAGGAACTCGCGCACCTGGGCTTCGATCTCGTTGGTGGTCATCCGTAGGATCCTCCTTACATCCGTCATTCTGAGCGCAGCGAAGAACTCCGTCTCGTTCGGGGCGACGACGAGACTCTTCGCTGCGCTCAGAGTGACAATTCATAGCCGGCAATCTAATCAGCTCTGCCCGGCAGGGACAATCGAGGGCACGCCGAGCCGGTCGGTGACAAAGTTTACCACATTCGGATTAGGCATCAAATGGATGCGCGCCAGGGCTTCTTCGCGAGTCATGCGGCCCTCGCGCACCATGCCGGCCAGTTCGGCCACGTAGGGGTGGAAGCCGGACTGCTCCAGGTGGACGTGGATGCCGTAGCTGTTCAGCAGGCAGTTGGTCGAGTTGGCGTCGGTATCCTTCGGGCGTACCCAGCCCAGCGAGGCCACGTAGTCGTAGATCGTCTCCTCGTCATACTCCATGAAGGCGAACGGCGCGATGTTATACGGGAACCGTTCGGGCCGCTCGTAGTGCTCCTCTTCCAGAAAGTACGGGCGCACGGCCTCGCCCACGAGCCGGCGCAACGGGGCGGCGCTCAGTTCCTGCATCTTGCGGATCATGGCCGGGTTGCTCTTGAAGATGCCCGCCGCCAGCGGCACCTGCCCCGGCGTCCAACCGAAAGCCGTCATCGGGATGTTCTTCTCGATGCAAATCCGCAGCGCGATGCCCTTGGCGAGGCCCATACACGACGTGCAGATGTTGCTGGCCCGGCCCAATGCCGACTTGGGATACAGTTCATCGCCCACCGCCGAGGCATTGAACACGGTCTTGAGCACGTCGAGGCGCGCTTTGTAGATCAGGTGATCGACGCCCAGGGTGTCGGAGATCTTCTCCATGTTGCGAAAGGCTTGCTTGGAGACAAAGCCGTTGTCGAACGTAAAGGCCAGCACCCGGCAGTTGAACTCCTGGACCATGCGGGCCAGGATATAGGTGCTGTCCTTGCCGCCGCTCCAGCCGACCAGGACATCATACGTGCCCTTGCCGCGCACGTCGTTGAGGATCTGCTCGAACTTGAGCCGGGCACTTTCGCGGTGCGCCGCGGCCTTCTCCTCGGTCAGCGCGCGGTGGCAGTAGTTGCACACGCCATCCGCATCGAACTTGATGCCGGGAAAGGTCTCCGGCAGCACGCAGCGCGTGCATAAACGTTGCTCGGTGGTAGTCACGAATTCCTTCTTTCCTGCAGGCGGCACGGGGCGCCGCTCAGTGAGACGGCCCGGCCGTCGCCAACGCGGGCGTTGCCGGCGGCGCCGGGTCGAGAATCACGGCGGAAACCGGCGTCGTGCATTCGCGAACCGTCTCCGGCGCGATAAACAGATGGTGAAGCAGTTGCGTGGACAAGACGCCCACCAGGCCCATGCTGTCCACCTCGCCCAGTTCGGGGGCGGTCCGGCACTTCTTCACCAGCAGACCGACCGCCGCCGGGTCGAAGATCCCGGCCTGGGCCACGGCGTCCGGCGCGAGCAACTCGCCCACGTAGGCCGGGGCCTGCGGGCCAAAGAAGACATTGCGGATCGGCGCGCGATAGGGGCGCTTGGTGCGCGCCAGCACCGTTGCGGGCAACAGATCGGCCAGGGCGCGCTTCAAGATGTACTTTTCGTCCAGCCCCCGCAGCCGGAACTCGGCGGGGATCGTCGCCGCGAACTCGACCAGGCGATGGTCAAGGAACGGGAAGCGCCCCTCGACCGCGTGGGCCATCGCCATGCGGTCGCCCTGCGCGCTCAGCAGATATTGCGACAGGAAGATGCGGCTCTCGATGAACTGCGCCTTCGACAGCGGGTGCCAGTGGCGGCTCATGCCGTCGAGGGCCAGGGCTAGCGACTCCTCGCTGGTGTAATCGGCCAGCGCGGCGCGGGTCTGGGCCGAGAACAGCCGCTTGAGCCGCGCGGTGTTGCGCCAGCGCAGCCGGTGGCTGTAGCACAGGTCGTCGACCGCCACCAGGTCTTGCTTGAAGAAAGCCGCCCGATAGGCCGCCGAGACGCCGTTCATGCCCGCAATATCGGCATAGAGCGTTTGCAGTAGCAGCGGGCGCAGGCGCGACTCCGGGCGGGCGGCCCAGAAGCGGCGGATGCGCGCCTCCTTGAAAATGTCGTAGCCGCCGAAACTCTCGTCGGACCCTTCGCCGGTCAGCACAACCTTCATGCCGTGGGCGCGCACCTGCCGGGCCAGCAAATACATCGGCGCGGGCGCGGTGCGCAGCAGCGGCATCTCGGCGTGGCGAATCACATCGGGGAAGACCGCGCCGATGTCGGCGTCCTCGCAGACCAGGCGGATATGTTCCGTGCCCAGCACATCGGCCATGCGCTGCTGGTGCTCGCGCTCGTCAAAACGGCTGTCGCTAAAGGCAATGGAGAATGTCTTGAGCGGGTTGCCGGTATAGCGGCGCACCACGGCGGCGATGGCCGCCGAGTCCAGCCCACCGCTCAGGTAGGCGCCCACCGGCACGTCGGCGCGCAGGCGCAGCCGGGTCGCGTCGATCAGCAGTTCCAGCAGGTGTTCGGCGTAGTAGCGCGCCCCGCGGCCCGGTCCCGCCGGTTCGTCCGAGAAATCCAGCGTCCAGTAGCGGCGCAGCGTGCAGCCCTGGCGGTTCACCAGCAGATAGTGCCCCGGCAGTACCTCCTCCACGCCCTGGAAGGCCGTGCGCCCCGGCAGCGGCGCCCAATAGGTGAAGACCTGGTCGAGCGCCTCCAGGTCCAGAGCGCGCGGCACGCGCGGATCGGCGAGCAGCGCCTTGATCTCGGAAGCAAACAGCAGCGCGCCATCCACTTCGGCGTAAAAAAGCGGGCGCACTCCCTGCCGGTCACGGGCCAGCAGCAGCGTGCCCCGGCGGCGGTCCCACACGGCGAAGGCGAACTGGCCGATCAGTTGATGCACGCAGGCCGGGCCGCGATCCTCGTACAGGTGAACGATGACCTCGCTGTCCGAGCCGGTACGGAACTGGTGGCCGCGGGCAAGCAGCGCGGCGCGCAGTTCCACATAGTTGAACACCTCGCCGTTGCAGATAACCCAGATCGAGCCGTCTTCGTTGGGGATTGGTTGCAGCCCGCCGGCTAGGTCGATGATACTCAGGCGGTCGTGCCCCAGGCCCACCGGCCCATCCAGCACCATGCCCGCCGTCTCCGGGCCGCGATGGCGCAGGGCGCTCAGCAGCGCGTTCACCTGCGCCGGGGCGACCGGCTGTTGGGGATCGCGATTGAAGATTCCTGCTATTCCACACATCGCCGTGTGCTCTCCATGGCTAAGGCTCGTCCGGCCGCCGATAGATCCGGTGGCCCGGTTTTCACGATACTCCCATTGTAGGTCAAGAGCCTTAACGTTCAGTTTTCGGGGTGGGCCAAATAGTTACAAAATTGAAGCCAGGGCGCGTGGCCCCGCCGCCACTTGCCGGAACAAGCCGATTCCGGTAATAATGAGAAGGACCGCTGTGCGTGTCCCGAACTGGCCCACCTGTTCCCGGATTGACAAATATCAAGCTATAGTGATACACTGCGGACAGCGATCAGCGCTGGACGGAGGACACCCCCCATGAAGATACTTATGGTCGATGACGATCCTTCGCTCGTCAAGATTATCACGTTTTTGCTCAAAGACGAAGGCTATGACGTAATCAGTGCATCCACGGGTCTGGAAGCGCTACAGATCTTGCAGCAGCAATGGGTCGATATGCTGATCCTGGATATCGGGTTGCCCCGCGTCGACGGTTTTGAAGTGGCCCGCCGCGTTCGGGAAACCAATCGGGTGCCGATCATTATGTTGTCCGCCCGCGGCAGCACGGAAGACCGCGTGAAGGGCCTGCTGGAAGGCGCGGACGATTATCTACCGAAGCCCTGCGAACCCGCTGAACTGCTGGCGCGGGTGAAGGCCCTCTTCCGCCGCTCACAGGCCCAGGCCGCGGCGGCCGACAGCCGCTTGCTCAGTGTGGGCGGGCTACAGATCGATCCGCTGCGCCACCGGGTCACGCTGTCCAATGGCAAGACCGCCGATCTGACCCCAACTGAGAGCCAATTGCTGCACTGCCTCATGCGCAACGCCGGCAAAATCCTCACCCGCGAAATCCTGATCGCCCACGCCTGGGGCGACACACAGGGCCGCGACGTGGGGCAGGTGGATGTTTATATCCGCCGCCTGCGCGTCAAGGTCGAGTCGGACCCGGCCAATCCTCGCCTGATCCAGACCGTCTGGGGCCTCGGCTACAAGTTTGACGCCGGGTGATCCCCAGCTCCCGGCCACCAACAAGCGGCGTATCCCATCGACTGGGATACGTCGCTCGCGTTTAGGCCGGCAAACGGGCGCGTCCGGTTGCTTTCATCTTGTTAAGATCGTCCCGCGCGGCAACACCGGTATGGATTGCGGCGAGGTTCATGGAAGCTAAGCGCGCAGCATTACGACATGCACCAACCGGCAGGCGGGGGCGGCCAGGGCGATCGCCGCCCGGAGGCGAGGATCTCCCCGGCGCCTGGCAGGCTCAGGGCGCAGCCATGAACTGCATGTCGTCGAGGTAGAAGCGCGGCTGGGCGCCGCCGCGATTATCTTGCAGCACCACGCCGGTAATGCGGGCATTGGCGCCGCGCAGATCGCTCAGCGGCACTACCACCCGCTGCCAGGTGTTGGCGGCGGGCGCCCGCCCGCCCAGGTAGTTGTTAAGGTTCAGCGCGGGAAGCATCGCCCCGTTTGCATCCACCAGGTTCACGGTCAGTTGCTGGCCGCCCCTGGCCCCACCATTGATGTAGAAGTTCAGGAAGTTGTAGCCGGTGGTCTGGATGCCACCGGTCCCCACGTAGAGGCCGGCCCACGCCTGGGTGATGGCGCAACTGGCGGCGTAGCGCCCGCTGTGCACAAAGGTCGTATCCGCCCAGTTACGGCTGCTGCCCCAGGACCAATCGGCCCAGCCGGGCGCCAGCGCATCGGCGTAGACGATCAGCGGCGCGGGTCCCCCAGGCACAGCGGTGCTGGTCGGCGGCGGCGTGCGCGTCGCCGTAGCGGGTGGCACCGTGCGGGTCGGCGTGGAGGCCGGCGGCGTGCGCGTCGCGGTGGCGGCGGGGGTATTGGTCGGGCGCGGCGTGCTGGTCGCGGGAACCGCTGTGCTGGTGACTGCCGCGGGCGGCGTGCTGGTCGGGCGCGGCGTGTTCGTGGCTGCGGGCGGCGCGGTACTCGTGGGCACGCTCGTCGGCACGGCGGTCGTGGTATTGGCGGGCCGCGGTGTGCTGGTCGCGCTCGGCGGGATCGATCCACCGCCCAGGCCGCCGGTGACGGTCAGGGTATAGGCTCCGCACCCGGCGTTAGCCGTCACCTCGTAGACCGTGACCGTAAAGCTTTGCCCGGCCGGCACATTAAACGAGTAACCCGCGGTCCCGCCGTTCTGACCGGGACTCATACCGATATCCGCCAGGTAGTTCGCCTGCACGTTCGCCGGATTGTACGCGCCTAGATAGGCCACGCTGAACACGTCGTTACTCGCGGTGCAGGCGCTGCTAAGCTGCACTGTGATGCACTGGCTACTCGCGCTGCTGTTGGTGTAGGTGTATGCGTCGGCATGGTGGCCGAGGCCATCGCCCCGCGAGGGCACGCTCTTGGCGGCGGCGCAGGCACTCGGCGCCCAATCGCGCACGAGGCGGTCGGTCTGCACCCGGTCGGCGGCGGTGATGCTGCCCTGCACGGTGGTATTGCCCGCGCCCGGCGTTGCGGTCGGCGGAGCCGCCGTTTGCGCCGGCAGGGATGTCGCGGTGCGGGTCGGCGTGCCGGGCGTGCGGGTAGGTGTGCCGGCAGCCGGTGTGTTCGTCGGCACGGCGCTCGGCGTGTTGCTGGGCCGCGGCGTCACGGTGTTGCTGGGCGGCGCGGTCGGGGTATTGGGTGGGACCGCCCCACCGCCCGGCAAGGGCACGGTGCCCTGCGCGTAATAAGCGGCTGTCTGCCGGCGGATGTAGCCGCCGTCGTCGTCGGCATCGGTGGCGGTCGTAGTGTTGCCGTTGATCGCTGCCGGGTTGGTCACGCCGTCGCCTTTTGTGTCGTAGTAGTGGCTCTGCGAACCGACTCCCGCCCCGAACAGGATGCCCAGCACCCCGGCGTTGGCCCATTGCTGGATGTGCGCCCACCCGGTCGTGGGGTTCAGGAAGTACTCGGCGCGGTTGTCCTGATAGTGCCCGTCGGTGTTGTTCATCGTGCGGTACACCCGGTTGCCGTTGGGCACCTGCCACAGCAGCGCGCGCTTACCGGTCTGCGTCACGACCGTGTTGAGCCAACTCAGCATGGTGTCGAAGGTGGGTTGGCGGGTGTTGGTATCGTCCCACCAGCGGTTGCTGCCCTGCGTCAACTGATACCAGGCCGCGTCGCGATCCGAAGGGTTGTAGAACAGCGCCTGGAAACCGGGTCCCAGGCTGTTGAGATAGGTCGCCGTGCGGGTGGCATGGCCCTGCCAGTCATAGGTCGGGTCGTTGCGTAGCGCCAGCACAATATCGTCGCTCGCACCGAAAGGACTCATATCGAGACCGAGGCTGACGTTGGGCGCATAGACATCGCGCAGATGGACCAGCGCCTGGTAGACGCCGCGGAAGTTATTCGGGTAGCCCTGCACATCGGCCTGCCCGCTGGAGGCCACCGCCGCCGGCTGCGACGCGGCGTTATCCGCCGTGTTCGAGCTATGCTGCTGCATAGTGCCGGTGAGATCCGGCTCCAGATCCACCCAGACCGTGCCGCCCGCCGCCCCGCATTTCTGCATGAGCAGCTTGAAGTCGTCGAAGTAGGCGCGCATGGTGGCGGCGTTATTCAGATTGCCGTATTCGTCGTAGGCGGGCGCGGACTGCAAGATCTGGTAGTAGATAAACACCGGGATCAGGTTGGCGCTACGCGAGGCGTTGATATAGCTGGTCGCAAAGCTGCCGTTGCTGTTCCAGGTAGCCCAGCCGTTGCCCGTGTTAGCGCCCCCGGAGAGGTACTGATAGCGCGCATTCCACGGCACACCGGAGCCGGTCATCCAGGTCGTATCGTTGTTGCTCAACCCGAAGCTGAAGTAATTGGGTAGACCCGCGGGGGCCGCCGGTAGCCCGGCGGAAGCGGACGCGGAAGAGGAACCAGCAGACGCGGAAATGGCCGTTGCGATGACCAAAATCATACCAATGGCGCCTACTATCCAGACGTTAAAGCGCTTCAACAAAAGCGTAACCTCCTGAATAGGTCGCCCGAACCAACAGACGGACGTATGACCGACCAACCGGGAACCTCATTGCCAAGGAAGTTCAATTTCCGGCCGGTATTTGTACCCAGAGTTCTTATGTCCGGAGTGCATTATAGAAAATAAGAGTCAATTTCTTATGGATCTGTAAGAATGAACCCGTTACATTTTCCTCAATACTGCTGAAAGCAGCCCAGTCATATATGTCCTGTAGCATGTTGCCCGCGCCGCCATTCATATCTTGTTTAGCGGCCAATGTTACAATGAGGCCGTTAGTGAACGCTGCAACCGGCTCCGGCGCGGGAGCCAACGGCAATCGACCTTGTAGGACCCGGTTTCAAACCGGCCCGGCGCGCAGCACACTGCTATGGCGCGTTACCCCGCAACCAGGGCAGCCGTACCCAATCCAGTGGAGGACTTGCATGATCTCGGAGGCGCAGAAGCCGGCGCAAACCACCGGCGCGGAAGAACAACTCACCCCCTACCCCCTGCGCGGCGGCATCCTGGCCCGGCTGGGCCGCACCGCCTACCAGCACCGCCATGACTTCCATTACCTGCGCCGCACCCAATGGGAGGTCATCGAGCGCTATTTGCAGCCGAGCCGGGGCGAATATATCCTGGACGTGGCGAGCGGAGACGGCTATTATAGCCGCAAGATGGCGGCGCACGGAGCGCGCGTCGCCGCGATCGACATTGACCCCCGGCGTATCCGCAATGCGCTCACCTACCACAACGTCCCCGGCGTCTCCTATCGCCTGGGTAACGCCGAAGCCTTGCCCTATGCGGACGGCACATTTGACAAGGTGGTCAGTGTGTGCGCGCTCGAACACTTCCACGATCCGCAGGCAGCTATCAACGAAGCCTGGCGCGTGTTGAAGCCGGGCGGCCGGCTCGTGTTACATGTGGACAGCTTCACCTACCGCGAGATCAGCGTCGAGGTGCGCGAGCATCACCGCACGCACTACTATGTGGAGAACTTCTTCACCAAAAAGTCGCTGAGCGACCGGCTGGAGAAGGCACCCTTCCGCGTGGACGAGTACCAGTTCACGTTCAACTCGCCGCTGGCCCACCGCCTGTTCGTGTGGGGCGAGATGCGCGGCTTCACCGGGCTGCCCTTCCTGGCGATGTTCCCCTTCGCCTATCCGGCCATCAAGATCAGCGATCGCCTCTTCGGCAAGCGCGAAGAAGGCTACGATCTCTACGTGCGCGCGACGCGCCTGGAACGGTAAGCAGCCGCATACCACAGGGGTTCCGGAGATACGGCCCATCAGGCGCCGGGGTATACGCCTCGACGCCTTTTGGCTGCATCCCCTGTGACGGGGCGCGGCGGACGGCATAAAAGCGGGGGCCGTGACTGTGGAGTCACGGCCCTCTAGTATTATCGGTTATGTCAAGCGAGAGTCAGGGCGGAGAGCGGCGCTAAACGCTGAAAGAATGGCGAGGCCGGCCCACGGCAATGGTGCCGTCGATAAAGCGCAAGTTGAACGCCACCCCTAGTTCGCGGCCCCAGCGCGCGGCGATTTCTTGCTCACCCCGCCGGTTGATGTCGTCCAGAACCACGGTATAGTCGGGAGCCAGGGCGTCCTTAAAGTAGGGCACGGCGGGATAGCGGGCGTAGCGGAGATCCTTGGTGTAGGCGGGCGGGCCGTCCACGATCAGCAAGTCGATCTTGCGGTCGCGCCTGAGGCCGCAGAGCTTATCGTCGGCGTACCAGGCACCGCGCGGGCCGCTCCAGCCGAGGGGCGTGGGGGCAAGCGGCGCGTGGATCACCGTGGCCTGCGCGCCCAGGCCCTCCGCGTTTAGGTTTTGTTGCAGCAGCGCGGCCCAATCGGCGTCGTGTTCGATGGAATAGAGGTGGCCGGGCCGGTCGCGCAGCAGCCGGGCGATGAAGAACGTCGAAATGCCACCGCCGCACTCCACGATACAGGTGCGGCGATTGATCACAATATCGTTGAGCACGGCCAGCAGGCCGCTGGGCCGCATGGCCGCCTGGCTCCAGGGCAGAAACCCGTTGGCGAGCGGCGCGAGTGCTTGCAGCGCCAGGATATCCTTGCGGTCGCGGGTCGCGTCGAGTAAGTATTTGTTGAGCACCCGATGCACTTGATGCTGTGCGGTGTTCACCGATGATACCTTCCTACATCTGGTCCGGTAAAAGGCTGCGGATGCGCCCCGCGAGGGATCTCGGATTCGCCCTTACGCCTGGGGTTGGACCGAAAGGGCGTCGGGCAAGGCGTCCGGCCCGCCCGCCAGGGACTCGTAAATCGGCGCGAAGCCCGCCGCCACATGCCTTTCGTCGAAGCTCTCGGCGCGCAAGCGCGCGGCGGCGCCCATCCCCGCGCGCAACTCCGCATCGCGCGCCAGCATGACGATATGGGCCGCCAGGGCGGCCGGGTCGCACGGCGGCACCAGGAAGCCGGTGGTCCCGTGGACGATCTGTTCCGGGAGGCCCCCGGACTCGGCGCCGATGACGGGTTTGCCCGCCGCCATCGCCTCGGTCACGGCCAGGTTCCAGGCATCGCCAAGGGCCGGCATGGCGACCATATCGGCGGCGGCCAGCAATTCGGCGGCATCCGGGCGGGCCGCGGCGATGATCAGGCTGTCGCCCAGCCCGGCTTGCGCGCAGAGGTGCTCCAACTCGGCCCGATAACCGGCGAAGGGGCCGCTGTAGCGCGGATCTTCCCAGCCGACCAGCAGTCCGCGCAGTTCGGGCACTTCCTGCCGGGCCAGGGCAAAGGCCCGCACGACGTCTTCCTGCCGCTTTTGCTGAATAATCCGCGCTAGCTGCAACACAAGGGGCGCATCCGGCGCGATGCCATATTCCTGCCGTATCGCGGAGCCGTCGATAGCGGGGTGAAACCGCCGGCAATCGACCCCGTTCACCACCACATGCGTTCGCGCGGCAGGCACGCCCATACGCGGCACCTCGGCGGCAAGAAAGCGCGAGACGGCCACCGCGCGGTCGGCGCGCCGGGCCATGGCCGCTTCCAGGTAGCCGCGGGGTCCGCCGTAGCGCCCCGGCATGACATGGTAATGCAATAACAGGCGCGCGCCGGCCAGGCGGGCCAGCAGCAGACCCAGCGTGCCTGTGCGTGGCGCCGCGGCACACTGCACAATCTGGATGCCCTCGCGCCGCGCATAGCGCACCAGGCGCAGCATACTGCCCGGCAGATGGACACCAGAGCGCAACGCCGGGGCTAAGCCCCCGCGTAAGGCCATGCCGAACTTCCAATGTACAATCGTCACGCCGTCTGCCGCGCTCAGCCCCACCTCGCCGTGCGCGTCCCGGTTGAGCACCAGGTAGGCGGCGAACCGCGTGCGGTCCAGATTGCGAATGATCTGCCGATAGACCGTCATCTCCGGTCCCAGGAACTCGTTGGGGTAGAGGAACAGGATTTTGATCTTGCCGCCATCCGCCTTACTCATCGTGCTTGACCCCATCCTTGTTTGAGTTTCGCCCACGCCCGGCTGATCG
>JAICKM010000676.1 GCA_025927935.1 Chloroflexia bacterium
AGGCGCCTGTAGCACGCGCCCGGCGGGATTGCGCAACAGAGCGCCCGTCTCGTAGGCCGCCTCGCCCACGACGCCCTTCGGGTCCAGGGCCAGCCACGGTTGGCGCTGGGCGGTCAGGATATTGTCGTGGTGCAGGTCGCCGTGCAGCAGCACCGGCTCGCCCATGGACCCGATCAGGTCGGCAAAAAGCCGCTCCGCCCGCTCCACCAGGGCGGCGGGCAAAGGCCCGGTGGTGCCGCCAAAGCGGGCGCGCAAGCGGCCCAGGCCCGCCGCCCAGCCGGCCACCGTGGGAAAGGGGTGGTCGGGCGTCACGGGCCGCCACAATTGCCGCATCACCTGGGCGGCAATCGACGTGGCGTCCGCGTCGTCGGTCAGCCGCGCCAGCGGCATACCGGGCGTGAGGCGCTCCAGCAGCAGCGCCCCCAGCCCGGCGTCGGCGTCGAGCAGTTGGGCGATGCCGTGGCCGCCATACAGCCGCAGCGCCGCCATCTCGGCCAGCAATTCGCGGCCGGGGTACCCCACTTTCAGCACCACGTCCGTGCCGTCCGCCCGGATCGCCGGGGCGACATAGTTGTACGACAGCGGCACGAACGGCGGCAGCACCGCTAGCGACCACCGCTGCGCGCATTCCGCGAGCAGACCCGGCAGGCGCTGGAGCCAGGCCGCGCCCTCCTCGCCGTACACTTCCACCATCGTCCGCGCGAAATTATCAGGAATCTCGGTCATTGCGTCTTGCTCATCTTTCTCCAGCCTACCGCGGCCTGTGCGGGAACCGACCCGCGTGCTAAAATATGTCAGCCCTTATTATAGATCGCCGGATACGGCTGAGGACGTGTACTCGCTGCACGAACACTGAGACCATTGGGCATAGCGTGAAAAGGAGACCCCATGAGCGCTTTTACACCGGCGGAGATCGCCTATCTTCAGAGCCAGCGGCTGGGCCGGCTCGCTACCGTCAACGCGGCGGGCGAACCCCACGTCGTCCCGGTTACTTTCCGCTACAACCCCGGCCTGGACACGATTGACATCGGCGGCCACAACATCGGCAAGAGCAAGAAGTTCCGCGATGCAGGCCGCGACGGCCGAGTGGCCTTCGTGGTCGACGATGTCCTGCCGCCGTGGAAGGCCCGCGGGATCGAGATCCGCGGCCGGGCCGAAACACTGCCCACCGGCGGCCAGGAGATCATGGCCGATTTTGATCCCGAACTGATCCGCCTCACGCCCACGCGCATCATCGGCTGGGGCATTGAGGGCGATATGTTCCAGGCCAACAGCCGCTCCGTCGGCTAAGAAAGAGGCACGCCATGCAGATCGAATCGCGACTAGCCGCGCTCGGCCTGGTGCTGCCGGCGCCAATGCAGGTGCCGCCCGGTGTGCGCCTGCCCTTTACCAACGTGCGCATTCGCGGCAACCGCGCCTATATCGCCGGGCACGGCCCCCAGCACCCGGACGGCTCGTTAGCCGGCCCCTTCGGCAAGGTCGGAGCGGAGGTCTCGGTGGATGAAGGTTATCAAGCCGCCCGGCTGACGGCGCTGTCAATCCTGGGCAGCTTGCAGCGCGCGCTCGGCGACCTGGACCGGGTGGCCTCCTGGCTGCGCATCTTCGGCATGGTCAACGCCGCCCCCGGCTTCACGCAGGAACCCGCCATCATCAACGGCTGCTCGGATCTGATTCTGGAGCTATTCGGTCCCGACATCGGCGCGCATGCCCGCTCCGCCGTGGGTCTGGCCGAGCTACCATTCCGCCTGCCGGTGGAGATCGAAGCCGAAGCGGAGATTATCCCATAGATTACCGGGGCGCAGCAAAAAGGGCGCCTGCCCCCGGCAGACGCCCCTGGCTGACTCAGCCCGGAATCAGGCGCTCTTGACCAGATCGGGGATCTGGCTGGGCGCCTCGGCCACCTGCATACCAGCGGCGCGCATCGCGTCCATCTTGCTCTCGGCGGTGCCCACGCCGCCGGAGATGATCGCCCCGGCGTGGCCCATGCGCCGGCCCGGCGGCGCCGTGCGCCCGGCGATGAAGCCCACCACCGGCTTGGTCATGTGCGCGCGGACGAACGCCGCCGCCGCTTCCTCGTCCGTGCCGCCGATCTCGCCGATCATCACGACCTTCTCCGTCGCCGGGTCCTCCTGGAACAGCTTGAGGATGTCGATGAACGAGCTACCGACGATGGGGTCGCCGCCGATGCCCACGGCGGTGGACTGGCCCAGGCCGGCCTGGGTCAGCGCGTTGACCACTTCATAGGTCAGCGTGCCGGAGCGGGAAACCAGGCCCACGTTGCCCGGCTTGTGGATATAGCCGGGCATGATGCCGACTTTGGCCTGGCCGGGAGAGATCAGACCAGGGCAATTCGGCCCGATCAGGCGGGCGCCACGCTCCCGCACATAGCGGTAGACCTTGACCATATCGAGCGCCGGGACCCGCTCGGTGATGCAGACGATTAGCGGGATGCCCGCGTTGGCGGCCTCGTACATCGCGTCGGGCGCGAAGGCGGCGGGCACATAGATGATCGAGGCGTTGGCCCCCGTCTCTTTGACCGCCTCAGCCACGGTGTTAAACACCGGCACGCCGTCCTCGTTCTTGGTGCCGCCCTTGCCCGGCGACGTGCCGGCGACGACTTTGGTGCCGTAGTCGACCATCTGGTGCGCGTGGTAGGCGCCTTCGCGGCCCGTGATGCCCTGCACCAGCAGGCGCGTTTCGTTGTTGACCAGGATGCTCATGCGTGGGCCTCTTTCTGCGTCCGGTTCTGCCCCTGAGCAGCCCGCTCGTGGGCCAGCGCGACGACCTTCGCCGCCGCCTCGTCCATCGACTCCAGCGCCACCAACCCGTTATCGGCCAGGATCTGGCGCCCCTCCTCCGAATTCGTGCCCACCAGGCGGATCACCATGGGCAGGTCGGTCTGCACCGCCTTCAGCCCGGCCAGGATGCCACGCGCCACCACATCGCCGCGGGTGATGCCGCCGAAGATGTTGATCAGCACGGCGTTGACCTTGGGGTCGCTCAGGATCAGGCGCATGGCCGTCGTCACCTGCTGCTCGTTGGCCCCGCCGCTCACGTCGAGGAAGTTCGCCGGCTCGCCGCCGTGCAGCTTGATCGCGTCCATCGTGCCCATCGCCAGCCCGGAGCCATTGACCATGCAGCCGATATCGCCGTCCAGCTTCACATAGCTCAACCCGGCCTCGCGGGCGGCCTTCTCGACCGGGATGTCCTCGTTCGGGTCGCGCAGCGCCTCCAGGTCGGGGTGCCGGGCCAGGCCGAAGTCATCGAGGTCCATCTTGGCGTCGATGGCAAGCAGCTTGCCGTCGGGCGTGCGGATCAGCGGGTTGATCTCGGCCAGGCTGGCGTCGGCGGCAATGAGCGCGTCGACCAGCCCGCGGCAGATCTTCACAAAATCGCGGATCAGCGGCGCGGGGATCTCCATCGCATACGCCAGGTCGCGCGCCTGGAAATCCTGGAAGCCGATCAGCGGGTCCACGCCCACGCGGTGGATCAGTTCCGGCGTCTCCTTGGCGACTTCCTCGATCTCCACGCCGCCCGCCGCGCTCGCCATGACGACGACCTGCTTGCTGCCGCGGTCCAGGATGGCGCCCAGATAATATTCCTGGGCAATATCGGCCGCGTCGGCGATCAGCACCTTCTGGACAGTGATACCCTTGATGTCCATGCCCAGGATCTGCTGGGCTTTCTCGCGGGCTTCTTCCGGCGTCTTCGCCAGCTTCACCCCGCCGGCCTTGCCGCGCCCGCCCACCAGCACCTGTGCCTTCACGACCACCATTTTCCCGATCTTGCGGGCAATGGCCTCGGCCTCATCGGGCGTGGTCGCCAGCTCGCCGGAATTGACCGGGATGCCGTGCCGGGCCAGGATCTCCTTGGCCTGGTATTCGTGTATCTTCATGGAATCTCCTCATTGAGATAAAGTAAATAAAGTAAACCGTCTACCGTTCCCAAA
>JAICKM010001081.1 GCA_025927935.1 Chloroflexia bacterium
CACGATCTGCTCGACGGCGTCCTCGGCCAGGTAGCGGCTCTCGGCCACCACCATCACAATCGGCTCGCCGACATAGCGGACCTTGTCCTGGGCCAGTTGGCGGGCTGTGCGCTGGTTGAAGACGACATGCTGCGTCGGCGGCGGCGGCACCAGCAGCGGCGAGGGCTGCAAATAGTCGCCCAGGTCGGCGGCGGTGTAGACGGCCAGCACGCCGGGCCGGGCGCGGGCCGCGTCCACATCGACGGCGGTGATGCGCGCATGGGCATAGTCGCTGCGCTTGAACGCGGCGTGGACCATGCCGGGGATATCCACGTCGTCCACGAACTGCGCCCGCCCGGTCAGCAGTTGCGGGTCTTCGCTGCGCTTGATGCGCGCGCCGAACATCTGGGTGCTCATGAGGCGTCTCCCGCGGGGGCGCGCAGTTTTTGCGCGGCCAGTTGCACGGCGGCGACGATGTTCTGGTAGCCGGTGCAGCGGCAGAGATTGCCCGACAGCGCCTCGCGGATCTCCGTCTCGCTGGGGTCGGGGTGCTCTTCCAGGAACGGCAGCAAGGTCATCAGGAAGCCAGGCGTGCAGAACCCGCATTGCAGGCCGTGGGCTTCCCAGAAGCCTTGCTGCAATGGATGCAGATGATCGGCATCGGCGGCCAACCCCTCGACGGTGCCCACCTCATGCCCCCCGGCCTGCACGGCGAACGTGAGGCAGGAGCGCACCGGCACGCCGTCGAGCAGCACGGTGCAGGCGCCGCAGACACCATGCTCACAGCCGACGTGCGTGCCGGTCAGGTGCAGTTCGTGGCGCAGGAAGTCGCTCAACAGCAGGCGCGGCGCGACCGTGCGCGTATACGCCTGCCCGTTGACGGTTACGGTAATTTCTCGGCTCGTCATGGTGTCTGTCCTGAATGCTGATTAGATAACGCCGCCGCCCGTTGCGCCGCCAGGGTCAGCGTCTTGCGCGCCAGGACGTGGGCCAGGTGGCGGCGGTAGGCGACGGTGGCGTGGATGTCGGCGTTGGGATCGATGTCGGCGTCGAGCGCCCCGACGGCTTCGGCAATGGCAGCCGCCGTGGGCGCCTGGCCCTGGAGCGCTGCCGCGACCGAGGTCGCCTCCAGCGGCACATCGCCAATGGAGAGGAACACCAGGCGGCTGGCGGCGACCGTGCCCGCCTCGTCCAGCGTGACCACGGCGGCCGCCCCGGCCATCGCGTAGTCGCCGTGGCGGCGGGCCACCTCGTCGAAGGCCGTGCCGGTGCGCGCGGGCAGCGGCGGGATGATTACCTCCACCAGCATCTCTTCCGGCTCCAGCGCCGTGGTGAACAGCGCCTGGAAGAACTCCGCCGCCGGGATCAGCCGGTCGCCGCCCGCGCTTTGGGCGCGCATCTGGGCGTCGAGCGCCACGGCCAGGGCCGGAAGTTCGGCGGCGGGGTCGGCGTGGGCCAGCGAACCGCCGAACGTGCCCCGGTTGCGGATCTGCGGGTGGGCGATGTGCGGCATCGTCTCGGCGACCAGCGGCGCGCGCTCGGCGATCAACGGGCTACGCTCCACCGTGCGCTGGCGGGTCATCGCGCCAATCACCACGCCGCCGCCCGCGCCTGCCTGGATACCGAACAGGTCGGCCACGCCGTTCAGATCGACCAGGATGGCCGGCTGGGCGAGGCG
>JAICKM010000711.1 GCA_025927935.1 Chloroflexia bacterium
TAATTCTGCTCCGAGACAGGCCGGTGGCCAACCGGCCCCAACACCCCAAAATCATGGGGGCGGGCCACGAACCATCGCTCCATAATCTTGGTGCTCGGTAGGGGCCGGTTGCCAACTGGCCGCGATGCCGCTGTAGGGGCTGGTTTCAAACCGGCCCGCGCCGCTCCGCCCCGATCCTAGCCGTTTATCCGGGTCGCCCGCTAGCCGTCCGGGGGATGCTCCGCCGGCGCTCCGGCGGGTATAGTAGGGGTAGGTTCCCGGTGGGGGAACACCGCATCATTTGGGAGGATACAGATCATGGAGCAAACAACTACGGGCGCCGATACCCTCGGCGCGTTATCGAACGCGATGGCCGACGCCGTCGAGCGCGCGGGCGCGGCGGTCGTGCAAGTCAACGGGCGCCAGCGCCAGTCGGCCAGCGGCGTCGTCTTCGCCCCCAACCTCGTCCTGACCGCCGACCATGTACTGGAACGCGAGGACAATCTGACAATCGGCACCCCCGACAAGCGCACCTTACCCGCCCAGTTCGTCGGTCGCGACACGTCGAGCGACCTGGCTGTGCTGCAAGTGGCCGACCTGAACATTAATCCCATCAGTGCGGCCCAGACCCCAGCGCGCGTCGGCCAGTTCATCTTGCTGGTCGGTCGCCCGTCCGCGGACGGGTTGATGGCGAGCCTGGGCATCGTCAGCGCCGTGGGTGGCCCGGTGCGCACCCGTCGCGACCGCATGCTCGAACAGTTCATCCAGACCGACGCCATCCCCTACCCCGGCTTCTCCGGCGGCCCGATGATCGACGGCAGCGGCGCCGTGATCGGCCTGCTGACCACCGGCCTAGCGAACGGCGCGGCCCTGGCGATCCCCACGGCGATTGCCTGGCGCAACGCCCAGACGCTGTCCCAGCACGGCACCATCAAGCGCGGCTACCTGGGTATCAGCAGCCAACCGGTGCAACTGCCGGAGGGCCAGCGCGCCGGGTGGCCGGGCGAACTCGGTCTGATGATCGTCCGCGTGGAACCCGACAGCCCGGCCGCGAAGGGCGGCCTGCTGCTGGGCGACATCCTCGTCGGCCTTGAAGGTCAGGCGCTCAGCGACACCGACGATCTCCAGGCGCTGCTCAGCGGCGACCGCGTCGGCAAGGCCGTGCCCATCGACGTGATCCGCGGCGGCGCCCGCCAGACCGTGCAGGTCACTATCGGCGAACGGCGCTAATACGAGCGCAATCGGGATGGGCCGCCGCATCGAGCGGCCCGCCGGAGCGCGCACAGAGGTGAATAACATGACAGTAGCAGATACTGTAACGGAGGCCCCCTCCGGCGAAGTTTCCGAGGCGCTCACGGCTGCAAGTGCGGAAACGGGGGGGATCTCCGCGGCGTTTGCGGCGGCGAGCGCGGAGATGATCGAACGCGTGCGCCCCAGCGTGGTGCAGGTGCATAGCGAGGGCCGCGGCGGCGGCGCCGGAGTGATCTGGCGGTCCGACGGCGCCATCGTCACCAATAACCATGTCGTCGAACATGCCGGCGGCACGATCCAGGTCGTGCTGACCGGTGGGCGTAGCCTGGAGGCCAAGGTGGTCAAGACCGCCCGCAGCCTCGACCTGGCCCTGCTCCAGGTGGAGGCCCAGGACCTGCCCGCCGCGCCGGTCGCCGATTCCAGCAACCTGCGCGTGGGCGAACTCGTCTTTGCCGTCGGCCATCCGTGGGGCCAGAAACACGTCGTCACGGCGGGCATTGTCGCCGCCCACGGCACCGTCGATCCGCCCGGCAGCGGGCGCAGCGCCCACTATGTGCGGACCGATGCGCGTCTCGCTCCCGGCAACTCCGGCGGCCCGCTGGTGGACGCCCACGGCGCCGTCGTCGGCATCAACGCCATGATCTTCGGCGGCGACCAGGGCGTCGCCATCCCCAGCCATGTCGTCGCAAGCTGGCTGGCCGCCGAGCCGAGCCGCCGCGTCTATCTCGGCGTGGAGGTGCGGCCCATCGAGCTGCCGCCCTCGCCCCGCGACGAGCGGCGCCGGCCACGGGCGGCGGGCTTGCTCGTGGGCACGGTCCATGCGGATGGCCCGGCTAATCGCGCGGGCCTGCTCGCGGGCGATGTGCTGCTGGAAGTCGACGGCCAGCGGCTGGACGGCACGGATACCCTGATCGAAACCCTGTCCCAGGTCCACCCGCGCGACACCGTGCGCCTCCATGTGCTGCGCCGGGATACCGTGCTGGCAATCGATGTCGAAGTGGCGGAGCCTATCCAGAATTCATGACGCGCGTGTTCATCGCGGCCCTTACCCCGATGCTCCGCGCCGGCCTGCGCACCATGCTGGCCGGCGCGGAGCTTGAGGTGCTGGGCGAAACGGCCTATCTAGCCGCCGGCCTCGACCTGTCCGAGGCTGACGTGCTGCTGGTCGCCGACGAGAGCCTGCTGGGCCAGCTGGCCCAGATCCTGAGCGGCCCGCGCCGCCCCGCCGTGGTCGCCCTGGCCGACGACGCCGGCCCGGCGGCCATCCTGCGCGCTCTCGACCTGCCCGGCTGGGCCATCCTGCCCCGCGACGCGCCGATGGATGAGTTGCAGATCACCGTGATCGCCGCCGCCCACGGCCTCGTTGTGCTGCCCGCCGCCCTGGCCGAGCGCATGCTCAGCCAACCGGCGTCCGTCCCGGCCCTCAACCCGGCCCCGCTGGACGAACCGCTGACCCCCCGTGAGCGCGAAGTGCTCGAACTCCTGGGCGAAGGTCTCTCCAACAAGCTCATCGCCCGCCGCTTGCAGATTAGCGAGCACACGGTCAAGTTCCACGTCTCCGCGATCTACGCCAAACTCGGCGCATCCAGCCGCACCGAAGCCGTCAGCCAGGGCGCCCGCCGCGGCCTGATCACGCTCTAATTTCCCCCCCACCTCGCCGGCAGGTGGTCTAAATCATGCTGGATCGCTCCCCACGATTGTGATCTACCTTTTACCCCACATAGGAGAGCGTGCATGGCTGTCAAATTCGGCGTCATTGTGCCGCAGGGCTGGCGGCTGGACCTCGTCAGCATCCCCGATCCGGTCGAGAAGTACGAAACCATGACCCGTGCCGCCCAGGAAGCCGAGCGCCTGGGCTTCGATTCCATCTGGCTCTACGATCATTTTCACACCGTGCCCACCACGGAACTGGAGACCAACTTCGAGTGCTGGACGGCCACCGCCGGGCTGGCCCGCGACACCAAAACCATCCGCATCGGCCAGATGGTGACGTGCAACAACTACCGCAACCCGGCGCTGCTGGCGAAAATCGCCTCCACCGTGGACGTGATGAGCCACGGGCGGCTCGACTTCGGCATCGGCGCGGGGTGGAAGGAAGATGAGTACCTGGCCTACGGCTACCCCTTCGCCGACGGCCCGGAGCGCCTGCGCCAGCTAGGCGAAGCGCTGCAAGTGATCCGCGCCATGTGGACCGAGGACTACGCCACCTTCGAGGGCAAGTATTACCAGGTGCGCGGCGCGATCAACGAGCCGAAGGGCGTGCAAAAACCCCACCCGCCGCTATGGGTGGGTGGCAGCGGCGAAAAGGTCACGCTCAAGCTGGTCGCCAAATACGCCGACGCCTGCAACATCACCGCCCGCGATCCGGCGATGTGCCGCCACAAGTTCGACGTGCTGCGCGAGCACTGCGCCAACCTGGGCCGCGACTACAACAGCATCATCAAGAGCAACCACATCTTCATGTACCTGCTGGAGCCGGGCCAGAGTCCCGA
>JAICKM010000409.1 GCA_025927935.1 Chloroflexia bacterium
CAACACCATGAAAAGGGGCATGACCGGACTGAAGTAGCGGTTGCTTCCGCCCCAATACTCCCAGGCATCCCCGCCCACGTACACGCTATAGGCGACCTGTCCCCAAAAGAGCCAGCACAACAAATAAACATATTTGTTGCGCTGCGACCACACTGCCATCCAGGGTAGCGCAAACAACACGATATTCATACTCGCGACGAACTTAATAAACACCGAAACGCCGTGCTGCACGCGAGGTAACAGCGGGTATCCAGTTAGCTTCAGGTAGTAGGTATTTGGGAGCAGATCGCCGTAATAGAATAACCGGAATGCCGTTTGCAGCCCGACTCCGAGTCCCAATGCTGCCGCGCCATACAGCAGGTGTTCTTTACGGCGGCCGCGGTCTGTCACCAGGAGAAAGGCCAGGATCGCTAACAAGGGCACCACCATATCGAGCCGGATTAGCGTCCCGACGGCCAGCAGCCCGTAGAGACCTAGCCAGGAGCGGGGCGTGGTCAGGCCCTCCAACACCCACCAGGCGGCTAGACTCAATAAGGGCGTGAGCACGGCCACTTCCATTCCCTGGAGACTCCAGGTATTCAGCGGCAGGTAAAGCGCGGTCAAGACGACAGAGCCATAGCTTACGAGAGGGGTGTGGGGCACCAGGCGGTTGGCGATCTTATAGACAAGACAGAGATTAAGCAGCAGTAAGCCAACCGCAGTCCCCTGGATGCCCAGGCTGATCTTGGCGGGTGTAATGGGGAGGAGGTGCCAGGCGGCCATATAGAGCACCCATAGTAAATTGGTGTAGCCTTCTATCCGCGGGCCACCGGGATTCCACACAAGCCCATAACCGTGAGCCAGATTCGCCGCGTAGCGCATGGATATCATCGCGTCGTCAAATAAGCTGAAGTAGCGCTCTCCGTCGATAACGAAGCTGGTCCGGTAAATATAGCCGGCGGCGTACAAGATATAACCGGCTAATATCAGTAATAAGGGAATCGGCAGGATCCGGCGCAGGCGCGGTTTCGGCATATTCGAGAAGATCCCTTCGGAGGGCTTTTGCGTGGCGGGGCTAAGAGTCTTACGCAGCGCAGAGTGTATCGCCCGCCTGGTTAGGCGTGGGGCCATCAGCCTTACAGGAGCGGCCATCATATTCTACCACAAGATGAGGGTGCCGGGTGGGGACGGGCCAGCCCGCCCCCGAAAATCCGGTTCCCGCGCCGGCCGCCCCCGCCCAGCCGCCGGCGCCGGGGGCCGGGCGATCCACTTTTACGGGCGGCTGACGGGGCTAATCGAGGGCGTGGAACCGCTTGACGAAGAACCGCCGCCCGGCGGGCCGGTCAGTGTGCGCATATATCCCGTCGAGTCATTCTCGCCACGCCGCAGCCGCAAACGCAAACCATAACCGGGGTCAGGGCACGAAGAAGAAGGCGATCGCCAGGATGGCGTAGGCGGCCAGCAGTTGCACGCCTTCCAGCCAGTTGCTCTCGCCGTCCTGCGAGACCAGGATCGTGATCAGCAGCGCCACGCCGACCGCCACTAGCTCGAAGAGGGTGAAAACCAGGTTCATCGGCTTGCCCAGCAGCAGCCCCGCGAACACGAGCACGGGCGCCACGAACAACGCGATCTGCAAGGCGCTGCCGGTGGCGATGGACAGCGCCAGTTCCATGCGGTCGCGCATGGCGACCGTCACCGCGGTCATATGCTCGGCGGCGTTGCCGATAATTGCCACCAGCACGACGCCGACAAACGCCTCGCTCCAGCCCAACGTGCTCGTCAGATATTCCACGCCCTCGACCAATAGCTCGGACAATCCGGCGATGAGCAAGGTGGCGACCGCGAGCACGATCAGCGCGTGCGGGATCGTCCAGTGCGCGGCGTGCATGGTCTCCTCTTCGCTGGCGCTATAGAGAAAGGCGTGGGTGCGCAGGAAGAAGATCAGTTGCGCGATATAGGCCAGCAGCAGAATAATCGCCACGCCGATGGAGATTTCCTCCTCGGTCAAGAAGTTGTCGTTGCGCGTAGCGAGGACATACAGGGCCGGCACCGCCAGACCGACGGCGGCCAGGGCGAACTGCGAGGCGTTGGCGCTCGCGCCGGTGCGGTTAAAGGATTGCTTTTCGCGGCCCAGGCCGCCCAAAAACATCGCCAGCCCCAGCACGAACAGCACATTGCCGATAATCGATCCGGTAATCGACGCCTTGACGACCTCGGTTAGCCCGGCGTTCAGCGCGACGATGGCGATGATTAGCTCAGTCGCGTTGCCGAAGGTCGCGTTGAGCAGGCCGCCGACCCCGGAGCCGACGCGCGAGGCGAGTTCCTCGGTAGCCGTGCCCAGGATCTTCGCCAGCGGCACAATAGCGAGGGCGCTGGTGATGAACAGCGCCAGTTCCGGCAGGCCCAGCAGCTTGACGAGCACGGCAATCGGCAGAAAAATCAACAACGCATAGATGATGCGCTCAAACAGCCGGGCGCTTTCCGGCCCCTTGATATCTAGGCCGATATAGGAAAGGGCCTGAGCAAATGCATTCATACACAACTCCTGATTCGGACCTGATTGGGAATGGATAGGCGAGGGGTTGCCGGCACTATCCGGTGCATAGTTCCAGCGACGCTTAATCCTGCGTCCCATGATACACGATTCGTATTTGCGCATCCAGTCGCAGACATGCAGATGCCCGGCCATGGCCGGGCATCTATACCGCGATCCTGGCGGCGCCGGGCTACGGGTTCACGAGGACTACGGCACTACTCGTGCCGTTGTAGTCTTGCGGCGCGTTGAGGAAGCCGGTGACGGTGGCCGTCCAGGTGCCTGCGGCGGGCAGATCGACATGCACCGTTTCGTTGGCGTAGTTATAGATCGTCTGCACCACCTCGGAACTGGCAGCCAGGTGGCCGCTGGGGTCGTAGAGATAGAGGTTGAGGTCGCTGATGATGCCGGTCTGGCCGGTGCCCGCCAGATTCCAGTCGATTGCCACTTCAAGCGACAGGGTGCCGGGCTGGACCACAACCTGGCGGCTGTCGCTACTCGGCAGCCCCGGCGCACTCAGGCCGACGTTGCCGGTCCACGTCTCGACCAGGTCATAGACCTGTTCCTGGCGCCCGGTGTGCGGGTCGCGGTAGGTGCGGATGTTGCGGATGGAGCGCGCCGTTTGCACGGCGGCCAGCGCGTCGAGGTAGCCCGCGCCTGCCGCGTATTCCTGCGCGCCGGTGATCGGGCGGGCGGTGTTGACCAGCACGCGCTTGATCACGTCGGGCGTCAGGCTGGGGTTGGCCTGAACCAGCAGCGCCACGGTGCCCGCGACATGGGGCGCGGCCATGCTGGTGCCGCTGGCGACAGTGTAGTAGGGCAGGTATTGCGGCGCGATGAAGGCGGCATCGGTCCCGGTGGAGCCGCCGTTGACGAATGCACCGGTGGCCGTGCGGTCTGAGGCGATCAAGTAGCCCGGCGCGGTCAGCGTGGGGTGGTAGAACGAGTCGCCGGGGATGCCGCGCGAGGAGAAGAAGGCGACGGTATGCCCGTCCTTCTCGCCCGCCGCCACGCCGATAACCCAGGGCGCCACGCTGTAGGTGTTAAGCGTATTCGTGTTGGCGCCGGAGTTGCCCGCGGCGAAGACGACCGTGATCCCGGCGTCATGCAGTTGCCTGGTCGCCACGTTCACCGGGTCGTTCGGGTCGAAGCCGGGCACGATGTTGCCCCAACTGCAATTGACGACACGGATGTTGTACTCTTGGCGGTGCTGCAAGACCCAGTTGAAACCGGCTACCGCCGTGTAGATGTCGATGCCCTCGCCCACACCCAGGCCAATCAGGCTCGCGCCGGGCGCCACGCCCTTGTAGTAGCCGCCGCTGGCGCCGCCGCTGGCGGCGATGATGCCGGAGACGTGGGTGCCATGGCCGCCCGTGGTGTCGGTATTGGGCACGTCCGGCAGGTAGAGCACCGGCAGGTTCAGCCCATAAAGATTCTGCCCCGCCGCCGCTTGCAGGCCCAGCACCTTGACGTTTTGCTTAGTCGTCTGGTGCAGCCGCAGGTCGGCGTGCGTGGCGTCGATGCCGGTGTCGATCACGGCCACGCCGACGCCTGCGCCGGTCAGCCCGTAGTCCTGCCAGACGGTGGTGGCGCCGATGAGCGGCACGCTTTCATGGAGGAAGTAGTGCAGCGATTGGTTCAAATAGATCGAGACGACGCCCGGCAACTGCGCGATCTGGTTGATCTGCGCCGGGGTCGCCAGCGTGCCGGCCATGGGCAACCGGCTGAGGGGCGCATAGGTCACGCCCAATGCATCGAGCCGCGCCAGGTCGGTGGCGGCCGGTGGGGCGGCATAGGTGACGACCACGCTGAGCGGGGTGCCGGCAGGCGCGGTCGCCAGGCGGCTAACCAGCGCGGGATCGAGCAAGGCTGAGGTAGCAGCAGCCGGGCGGGGCATGAGGCCCAATGCGAGAAGCAGCAAACCGAGCAAGAGAAGGGTCACAACCGGCCGGCGTGGGCGCATGAAGATCTCCTTGTTCATTTGCACCACATGGGGTGGTGTTACTGGGGAATCGCTACCACCTCCTTAGCAGGTTCTGTGCCAGGTACGGGCATCCCCATCCGCCGGCAAGCGGCCTCGAAGGTTTCGCCCTGGGTCCACAGCGTTTCAAAGGCGATCTTGAGGATGGCGGCGAGTTGCGGGTTCTCGATCACCATGATCGTCAGGTCAGTGCGCCCGGCGATGGGATCCTCCATGGCGAACATGACGATCTCTTCGTCGACGACGACCAGCTTCATCGGCAGGTGCTCGACAAAACGCGCTTCCTCGCCCTGCTGGAGGAAGTAGGCGACCCCGTCGCGGGTGGCCGGGTCGTGCAGCACGTCATACTCATAGATCGAGCAGGCGCGCACACGGCGGTGCAGCGTCTCCAGCCCTTCGACGTTCTCCTGCGGTGGGGTGGCGTACGGCGGCTTGGTGAAGACCAGGATCTCACGGCGGCAATTGGCCTGGATCTCGGCGAAGCGCTGGTTGATCGCGGCACGTCCGCGCAGCACCTCAATGTATTCCAGCGGACTCGTCTCCCCCTTGCCGGCGGCATACTGCGACGCCAGGGTGCTGATCAGGCTGTTGGTCGTCGTTTCCAGCGCGGTCACCTGTTGCTTGGCCCGGCCCAGCAGCGCCTGGAGCGCCACGCTGGGGGCCACGGCGGCATACTTGGTGCCCCGGCGGCCGGGCCGGCTCACAGCCAGCCCCTGTTCAACGAGGCTCGCCAGAATATCGTAGATACGCTGGCGCGGCACCCCGGAGAGGTCCGCCACCTGGGACGCGCTGAAACTTTCCTTGCCCAACAGCGCCAGATAGGCGCGCGCCTCGTAGGCGTTCAGCCCCAATTGGGCTAGCTGGCTGATCTGTTCTTCGTCCGGCATTACTCTTGATCCCTCCCTGCCTCGAATTTGCCACCCCGGTGCGTGGTTACATTCTTATAGTACAGGCATTATCATAGGAGATCAAGAGGCTCAGATCTCCCTTAGTTAATACAAAAATGCTCAAGTAATATAGCAGCGATCATGACTAGAACAAGGCCGTTTTGAAGTTCATTTGTACCATCACTACAATATGTAGTGGCACATCTTCTGCTCTGTCCCCGCGGTAGATGCGTCGCGGGTTCGACCGGCCGTCATGCGGCCACCCCCCCGAACTTGCGACGACACCGGATCACTCGTCGAGTTGGGCGAGCCACGGATCGGCGGGGCGGAGCTCGGCGAGCGCCGAGCGCAGCCACAGGCGCTGCTCGGGGCTCAAGTGGGGCCGGACCTGCACGAAGTCGTGTTCATCTTTCGGGCGGTGGTGCCGCGCCTTGTGCAGCAGTTGTACTTCGGGGGCAGTCACGGGTAGCCCGGCGGCGCCGGGCAAGCGCACGTACTCCCAGGCGCGGCGAATGAGGGGTTCCGGGCGGAAGATCCACTCCCCCGCCTCCACGTCGTTGAGCATGAACTCGAATTCGGGCGGCAGGCCCGGTGGATCGGGCGGGGCAGCGTGTGGAGGCCGGACCTGGAGTTGAAACTCCGGCAAGACCAATTGCTCGCCAGGCGGTAGCAGCACCCACTCGTGGTTGCGGGGGGTGAACATAGGCCAGGCGCCGCAGTAGACATGGAGCGCGGCCTGGTCCTGCCGCAGCACCGAGATCTCGATGTCTTCATGATCCCGGCTCACACTACCCAGCCAGAGATCGATCGCCCAGCCCCCCGCGATCCACCACGGCCCCGGAAACCGATCCAGAAATCGGGCCACAGCCCGGACCTCATCCAAAGTACGCATAGCGTGGTCCCTGAGGTAGGCACGCCGCCGGCCATGGCAGGTCGTGCCTTGCCGGCTAACGAATACCGAGTCCCACGATCAACCCGATGCTCAGGACGATCAGCACCGCAATGGAGCCGATCACGGCGAGGGCGATGGGCCGGCCCACTTTGCCGACGACGCGAATATCGAC
>JAICKM010000648.1 GCA_025927935.1 Chloroflexia bacterium
CCTTCTACCGGACGCGGGGGATCGTCCACATTGTAGATGCCGCCGGATCGCCCGAGGAGGTGCTACAGCGCATCACCGCGGCGATGGGAAGGACGCCGGGCTAGCCGGTTGTTCTCCTCCGCAGAATAGCTGGCCCGGCTCTACGGCGTATACCAACTGAGGGAGCTATGCAGGGTACCGGGGGCCAGCCGGCGCGCGGCGCTCCCCTCCAGCGGCACCAGGTAGAGGCCGTTGTCGGCGAGCACGGCCAGTTGCCGCGAGTCGGCGCCCCAGGCCACGCCGGGGCCATCCGCCTGCAGATGGGTCACGCGACGCGCCGTACCCCCGGTCGCCGGCACCACATAGATATCCCATGGCACGCCGTTGGCTGCGGCGGGCAGCGCGAAGTCGGGGAAGGGGAACCGCTCCGTATCCTGCCAGCCCCCAGGGTTGGGCGCGGCGAAGGCGATCCAGCGCCCGTCTGGTGAAATGCGCGGGCTTGCAAGAGTCTGAAAGGGGGCGCCGGACAAGACGGCGCGAGGCTGCGGATCGGCGGGATCAGGATGGGCGATCATCAGCCTGGGCGGGATGGTATCCAGGCTCCCAGCCGGCACAGGGGCAACCGCTAGATAGACGACCCAGGTGCCGTCCCGGCTCACGTCCGGTTCGCGCGCATCGGTGAATAGGGGCCGGCGCGCGCCGGTCGTGAGGTCCACGGTGTCAATCGCCCAGCTTTCGGTGCCCTCCAGGAGTCCACCGGGCGGAACGGTGCCGGTCGCCGGATCCGCGATCCGGTCTACGCTGACGAGCAGGTGCCGGCCGTCCGGCGACCAGGCCGGGGCGAATAGATCCTCACCGGCCCGGCGCCGCACCAGCGGTTGCGCCTGTGTGCCGCCGGCGGCCAGGCTCCAGATCTCCCGGCCCGGTATCTCGTTCATGGGCGCGGGGAGGCGGTGCGTATAAGCGATGCGGCGCCCATCGGGCGCCCAGGCCGGGTCTGTCGCCTGCTCCACCGCGGGCAGGTAGAAGGTCAGTGCGCGGGTGCGCTGTCCATCGCCACTGGTCAGCCAGAGGTTACCGTCACGGGCATAGACCAGCCCGGCGCTCATCGGCGTCTGGGCGACGACCGTCACCAGGGGGCGCGCAACGGTGAGAACCTGAGGCGGGCCGTCCCGCCGCCGAATGCTCAATCGCAGGTGATAAACTCCGGGGACCGTGGGCGCGTTGAAATCCGTGGACCATACCGCGGGGGCATTCTCCAGCAGGTTCAGCGGTGGGGCTGGACCGGCGCCGCGGATCGCCGGATGATCGGCGCTATCCCGTAACTCTAAGGCGACGCCCAGGACTGTCTCCGGCGTGCCGCCCTGGCGATCCGGCACCTGGACTTCCACGTGTAACAGAGCCGCGGTTTCCAGGGCGCCCGTTGCCGGATCGGGATCGAAGCGGATCACCAGCCCGGCCGGAGTGGGCGAGGCGGGTAGACTAGGCGAGACAGATGTAGGTGTAGCAGCCGGAGTCAACCCAGGGACGCCAGTGGATCCGGTGGGGGAAGGGAGGTCGGTGGCCGGCAGGGGGCTGGGAGTGGGGGGACTTGCTGAGCGCATCGGCGGCGGGGCGACAGGCGGGGAAAGGATCGGCCCCGCAACGGGGGATCGCGCGACTGGCGTCACGCCGGGCAGCGGCGATGGTGGGCTCCCGTTGTCGCAGCCAGGCCCGAACATTCCGGCGGCCAGGAACAACAGGAATAATGTGTCTCCGAGACGAGATCGGAACCGGGGCGGTACCCGGTGCGCGAACCGGATCATAGACATCGTAGATGGTATCGTACCATCTCTCCCGGCGCGTTACTGCCGTTTTTCGGTTTCGGCCCCTTCTTCTTCCGGCACGGACCAGACCGCCTCGACCTGGTAGCTGGGACTGAACCGCTGGATGACGCGGTAGGCGGCATCGCTGATGTAGAGCCGGCTCTGCGCGTCCTCGGCGAGGCCGGCGGGCACTCCGAACTGGCCCGGCTCGGTCCCCGGTTTGCCCAGCGCGGGCAAGGCTTCCCCGGTGGCGCGATAACGCAAGACCTGGGCGGTGAGGTTGTTGTTAATCAAGATCTCGCCGTTACGGCGGGCCAGGATCATGTCGTAGGGCACGGTGCCGATGCCGGGCGGCAAGTCCCAGTCCAGCAGATGTTGCCCGTTCGCGATTTCCAGCACTTCTACACTCGTGTCGTGCAATATGTATAACCGGCCATCCCAGCCCACGGCGAGATCGCGCGAGGGGCTGCGGAGCTTCCATTCCGTCTGCTGGGCGCCGGCATGATCGTATACCAGGATTAGCCCGCGGTTGTCGGCCACGTAGAGATGGGTCGCGTCGGCGGCCAGGCAGCCCGGCGCGTTGATATAGCTCTGTGGTAGGGGCCAGGTGGCGCGCAAGTGGCCGCTCGTGTCGAACTGCTGGATGCGCGCCAGCCCGGTGTCGAGTACATAGAGGTAGTTCTCCGGATCGACGGCCATGCCGCAGGTGTGGAAGGTGCGATCCAGCGGTAGATTCTTGGGCGTGGCCTGGGCGATCTGCTGGGTAAACTCATTGCCCAACCCCGCGGGCTGGATGCCGGGGCCGGGGCTGCCCGGCGCGGCCCGCCGCGGCCAGATCTGCCCGCTCACGTTGCCGTTCCAGTCGAACACCCAGATGCTGCCGTTATCGAGGTCGCTGGCGTAGAGGGCGCCGCGCGCATCGGCGGCGAGCCAGTAAAAGCCCGCGGTGCGCATGATATTCGGCGCCGTGATCCAGAGCACGGCAAAGATGATCAGGGTGGGCAGGGCGGCCGCCAGCGCCGCACGCTGCACCCAGCCGGGCAGCCCCAGTAACAGGAACCAGATGAGTCCGGCCCCGACCAGCAGGATGCCGCGCTCCCCCCAGACCAGGCCGGGCGCCGTGCCGATAGCGGTACTCTGCGTGATAATGCACGCCGCGACGCTCAGCCAGAGCACGGTGGCCCCCGTCCAGGTCAGCAGCGGCCAGGCGCGCCACGCGCCCACGCCGGCCAGGATGAGACCGGCCGCCGGCACCAGGAGGCTAAGATCAAAGCGGGGTTGCAGATTAACGACTATGGGGTTGCTGATCGCCAGCAGCACCGCCAGCGCAATCAGGAAGACCCAACTCAGTATCCGGCTCACCCGGCGGGCCGGTGGTGTAAGCACTCTATCGCGGGCAGCGCTATCGGACGTGGTGCGGGCCGTCGAGGCCATTCGGGCATTCCTCGTGAGTGACTAATGGTGTGTTAGCAGGCGGCCACGGTACTATCACGGGGTAGGGGCCGGTTTGCAACCGGCCTACCGCCCTTCAGAATCACGGGCACGGACGGCGCGTATGCTGCAGGTCACTATAGCAAACACACCGGGCCGTTGTCAAATCCGCCGCGCCGATCCGCGATTTGGAGATTTGCGGCTACTTGCCGTATAATGCGGCTGGTATTCCGGCCTGTCAACCTTTCACAGTGGAGTGAGCATGGACCCATCTCCCGCCTCGCCGCCGGCCCGGCGCGGGCCTTTCGCCGGGCTGACGCGCAACGTCTTCGTCCTCGGCATCGTCAGCCTGTTCACCGACATCAGCAGTGAGATGATCGTCCCGGTCCGCATCCTGTTCCTGGTGGGGGTGCTGGGTACCCCGCTGACCCTCGCCGGACTGATCGAGGGGTTGGCGGAAAGCACCGTCAGCATCCTCAAGATCTTCTCCGGGCGGATGTCCGACCGGGTGCATTCGCGCAAGCCGCTGATCCTGTTCGGTTATGGACTCTCCAACGGCATCAAGCCGTTTCTCTCCCTGGCGACCGCGTGGCCGCAGGCGCTAGGCTTTATCTTCTTAGACCGGGTGGGCAAGGGCGTGCGCGGCAGCCCGCGCGATGCGCTGCTGGCCGACTCGACGGACGCGCAAAATCGCGGCAAGGCGTTCGGCTTTCACCGCTCGATGGATACGCTGGGCGCGGCCATCGGCCCGCTGCTGACGGTGGGTATCCTGGCGCTCAACGGCCAGGATTTGCGGCAGGTGTTTGCCTGGACGGCGGTGCCCGGCGTGCTCGGCGTGCTGGTGCTGATCTTCTTTTTGCGCGAACAGCGGCGCGAGCGCCCCGTGGCGCCGGCCAAAGCGTCTGCC
>JAICKM010001072.1 GCA_025927935.1 Chloroflexia bacterium
ATTAACGAGTATATGACCCTGTGGGGCAGTATGGGCGCGTCGGCCTGGTACGAGATCTGGCTGGGCCGGCTCGCCGCGCTGCGCGCGAACCTGGGCGCGCTGATCAACGCGCGCGCGGACGAAATCGCCATCGGCCCATCGATCTCCAGCGCCGTGTCGGTTATCGCGTCGTGCATCGACTATAGCAAGCGCAACAAAGTGGTGATGGCCGATCTCGACTTCCCGACGCTGGGCCACCAGTGGCTCGCCAAGCGCAAGATGGGCGTGGAGGTGGAGTTCGTGCCCTCGCGCAACCGCGTGAGCGTGGACCTTGACGCTTTTGAGCGGGCCGTGGACGAGCGCACGGCCCTGGTCGCCACCTCGCACGTCTTTTTCACCAGCGGCTATGTGCAAGACATCAAAGCTATTGCCGAGATCGCACACCGCAAGGGTGCCCTGGTGCTGATTGACGCCTACCAGGCCACCGGCCAGATCCCGACCGACGTGCAGGACGCCGATGTCGATTTTCTGCTGTCGGGCGGGCTGAAATGGCTGCTAGGCGGCACGGGCATCGTCTTCACCTACGCCCGGCACGACCTGATCCCGCAACTGGAGCCGGCCATCCCCGGCTGGTTCGCCGTCAATAACCAGTTCGGCTTCGACATCCACGCGCTGGAGTATCGCCCCGACGCGGGGCGGCTGGAGCAGGGCACGCCTTCGATCTCCGCCGTCTACGCTCTGCTGGGTGGCCTGTCCTATGTGCAGGAGATCGGCCCGCCCGCGTTGCGCGAACGCACGCAGCATCTCAGCGAGGACCTGATCGCCCGCGCCCTGGCCGCCGGGTTCGTGCCGCGCGTGGCCGACGACCCGGCCCAACGCTCCGGCATCGTGCTGCTCAACATGGACAACCCGCGCCCGGTGGTCGCCGCGCTGGCCCAGGCGGGCACCATTGTCGATATGCGCCCCGGCGCGGTGCGCGTCTCGCCCTACTTCTACAACACTATCGAGGAGAACCAGGTGGTCATCGACGCGATGGTCCAGATCCGCGACCAGGCAGCAGGCTAACCAGACCGATGAACACAGAGGTATCGAACCCTTGCCTGGCCTGCGCCATCGTGACCGGGGCAACGATACCGCCCGGCGGCGCCATCGCCGAGACGCCGTTTTTCCATGCCCACCAGGACGTGGCCTATCCGGTGCTGGGCTTTGTCATCGTCGCGGCCAAGCGGCACATTCATGGGCTGGATGAGCTAACGGACGCAGAAGCACACGATCTGATCGATCTCATGCGGCGTATCCGGCAGGCGCAGCGCGCGGTGCTCGGCCTCGACCATGTCTACTACTTCTACAACGAGGACACGACCCATCACTTCCACGCCTGGATGATCCCGCGCTATCCCTGGATGCAGGAGTTTGGCCGCTCCATCGAGGCGGTGCGCCCGGCCCTGCGCCACGCGCAACAGCACCATACCACGCCCGCGCATCAAGCCGCGGTCGCACGCGCCGCCGCGCAATTGCGGGCCGCCCTGCAACCCTAACGCCGCTACGCCGCGGGCCGGTTTCAAACCGGCCCCTACAACGCGCAATTACGGTGTTCGCATCCCGCCCAACACAAAAAGAGTCCCCGACCCATACGGATCGGGGACTCTCTTTACTACTTCCGAACTTACTCAGCCCTAAACCAAGTCACTGACTACTCGTAAATCTTACTCA